>DATLVJ010000365.1:0-3028 GCA_035577585.1 Candidatus Limnocylindrales bacterium | reverse complement strand
GCTACGTGGTGGCAGTATCAAGCAACTCACGCGCGGTGCTCGCCATGCGCCGTTTTTGGCCGCACCGGATGAATTGACGCTGCAGTACCCCGGCAGTAACGTAATTGTGGATGACATCTGTGGCACAGACCCAGGTTCCGGTTATCGGCCGATTCTCCTCGCGCCCGCCGCTTGCGCGCGAGCAGCGCGAGGCGTTGTCACGAGAAATCTTTGTTCTCAAAAAACAGCTTAACGCAGTCATTCTGGCCCACAATTATCAGGTGCCGGAAATACAAGATGTCGCAGATTTTGTCGGGGATTCCCTGGGCCTGTCGCAACAGGCCGCCCAGACGCCCGCCGATGTGATCGTCTTTTGCGGTGTTCATTTCATGGCCGAGACGGCCAAGATTCTGAACCCGAATAAGATTGTAGTGCTTCCGGATAAGGATGCCGGCTGTTCACTGGAAGAGAGTTGTCCTGCGGACAAGCTCGAGGCTCTGCAGAAAACGAATCCCAATTTCTGGACGATTGCCTACATCAACTGCAGTGCCGCCGTCAAGGCGCTGAGCGATGTGATTTGCACCAGCGGCAACGCTGAAAGAATCGTTCGCGCTGCACCCAACGACAAAGATCTGCTCTTCGTGCCGGATGAAAATCTCGGCGCCTGGGTGATGGAACAAACCGGCCGGCCAATGACCTTGTGGAGAGGAAACTGTTACGCGCATGTCGAGTTTCGTCGCGACAGTCTATTGCGCCTCCGGCACGCCTTTCCTGAGGCTAAAGTGATCGTGCACCCGGAGAGCTTGCGCGAGGTGCGCGATCTCGCTGATGCGATTTGCTCAACCGAGAAGATGATCACTTACTGCAAAACCAGCCCAGCCAGGCAATTCGTCATCGTGACTGAGTCCGGCATCATTCATCGGATGCAGAAGGAATGTCCGGGAAAGGAATTCCTTTGCGCGCCCGTCTTCGACGTCATGAAAATGCCATCGGACAACTGCCGCTGCAGCGAGTGCAAATACATGAAGATGAATACGCTCGAAAAACTGCGCGATTGCATGAAGAACCTCGCCCCGCGAATCGAATTGCCCGACGACATCATCCGCCGCGCGCGCCTGCCCATCGAACGAATGCTGGAGATTTCGGCCAAGCCGTTGGAAAACGCCGGCTGAATCCCCAACAAATTGTTGCGGTCTGGCTCGCCCTCTGCGACATTTCGCCGGCGGAAGTTGTTACCTAATCAAAAAAGGTTTCATGTGAATGCCTCGAAAAACATCCAACTGCTAGTTCTGATCGGGTTCGCACCTCTGCTCCCGGCCTTGGCGCTGGCCGAAAAGATTTTCACGCGCGGCATCGTGTTGGCGAAGATTCTTGGGCCAAATGACCTTACGCCGGACACGGCCGCAAAAAAGACCTTCGACACCAACGAGGTGGTTTATTTCTGGACTACCATCAAGGTGGTCGAGGCCGACGAAAAATTTGGCAAGGAATTGGAAGGAAAGACCTTGAAACTCATGACCGGCTATTTTGATAAAAAGCTGATTGGAAAGACGCTTCCGCTCCAACTCTATTTCGTCCAAGAGGAACGCGGTGAAAAAATCTATCGATTTGAATGCACTGAAGTAAATACCTCTGTCCTTATGGGAAAATGGGCGACCAATTCCTTCACAAAACGATCCGGGAATTAGCGAATCCTCCAGCGGTACTCAGTAACGCACCTTGTCCACCTTGTCCTTCCACTCGCCAAAAGCCACCGACGCTTCTTTCCGCATCAACTGCCGCATCGGCAATTTCCGCTTTCCCATTGGCAGCGGAATCTCGCGGTAAATGAAATCATCATCGAAATCGATCGCTGCCGCGTCCTTGCGTGTGTTGCCGAAATAAACTCGTTTCAACCGCGCCCAATATATCGCCGAAAGGCACATCGGGCAGGGCTCGCAACTCGTGTAGAGTTCGCAATCGGTAAGTTGAAACGTCTTCAACCGGCGGCACGCATCCCGGATCGCCTCCACTTCCGCGTGGGCCGTCGGGTCGTTCGCCGAGGTCACACGGTTCCAGCCTTTGCCCACGATTTTTCCCTTGCGCACGACGACCGCGCCAAAAGGCCCGCCGTCTCCGCGACGCATCGTCCTCAGCGAAATATCAATCGCCTTCCGCATGAATTTGGATTTCAAGTGAACAACTCTCCCGCGTTTTGGTTTGCCGCTAACTGCCGTCCGCCCTCGTAAAGTTTCACCAACTGGCCGCCGGTCCATTTCCGCAATCGATACAGCGTGGCGAAAATAAAATCCGGCGCTGCCCCGCCCTGGCCGCCCACCAATTCACCGCCCCGCCGCACGTTGTCCTGCATCCACGCCGGCAGCAGCAGGTGATACGGATTGCGTTTCACTTCGCCCACGTGAAACGTCAGCGCCGTGATCAAATCCCCCAGCTCCTGCGCGCTGATCTCCACCATCAGGTTTGGCGACGCCATCGCCCCCCAAAATTCCGTCTCCACCGCGAAGCACGAAAAATCCGCCGGCAAACTCTTCAAGGCGTCCATCACCAAAAAATGCGTGCCGATGTGCGAACTGTTCCAATCGGTGTCGTGCGGAAATAAAATCACCTTCGGCCGATGCTGCATCAGGATATCCGCGATCACTTTCACGGAGTTTGCCCAATGCGCCGGCTCATGCTCGCGCGCCTTCACATTCACCTTTTCCAATCCACCCGGAATGGTCGTCTGCAATCCGAAACCGATGCAATCGCAGCACGCCTTCAATTCCGCCAGGCGTTCCGCCTGCCGCGGCTTGTTGCTGCCCTGCGTGACGGCCACGTCGATGACATTCCATTTCATCTGTCGCAGCAATCGCAACGCAATCCCGCCAATGATGACCTCATCGTCCGGATGCGGCGAAAAAATCAACACTTTGGACGCATCGGCGGCTACCGTCGGGCGCGGCAACGGTGCAAATCCGCCCAACGGCAGGGATTTTCCGTCCTTCACCAACCGCGCGAATTCCACCGCCAGATTTTGGTATGGGTTCATTCGTCCAAACACGGTTCCTCT
>DATLVJ010000364.1:0-6947 GCA_035577585.1 Candidatus Limnocylindrales bacterium | reverse complement strand
TCCGCCGGTTTGGCTTCACCTTGCAAATCCCAGCGCGGAGAGTCGGGCGGAACGGCGAGCGTTTGCGAATAGGCCGGGCCCGCAAGCAAAAGAGCAAGCCACGCACCGGCCACCCCCAATCGCAAAACCTGAATCGCCGTTTGCCGATTCGTCATTTGCTTTCCCCCTGGTCCTTCGCCAAGTTCCGATTCCTACCGCAACCGAGCTTCATCGAACACCAGTTTCACCAGCCGCGCCGAAACCTGCTCAAACGCCGCACCGAGTTCAGCGTCGTTCCCGGCGAATCGTTGCCGGAACGCCGTCAAATCCACGCTGCCTTTAACATTCTCGACTGTCTGAAACATCGCAGGCGCCGTTTGCCTCAGCTTCTCGTTCACCTGATCCACCGCGCTCTGCATCAGGTCGCGCAGCAAATAGACATAAGTCTTGTCGTGCAGGACGGGGCCGTGCCCCGGAACAATGGTGTTCGCATCCAGTTGCGCCAGGTTCTGCAGTGTTTGAATCCACTCGCTGGGGTATCCGTCGTAGACATTGGGCAGCGGATAATCCACCAGGTCGCCGGCAATCACGATTTTCTCCCTCGGAAGATACGCCACGGCATCGCCCGGAGTGTTCCCTCGTCCCAGAAATTTCACCTGTACTTCACGATTTCCCAGATCAACCGAAAAGCCCCGCTCAAATGTCAGAGTCGCACTCTGAAACTTCACGTTTTTCATCTCTTCGATAATCTTCGGCCCCCGAGCCAGCTCCGCGATCACCTCCTTTCTATCCTCCTCGCTCAGAACGCGGCCGTCCGGCAGTTTTCCGGTTTCCAGCATTTTCTGCAGCGCCTGCCGGTTGCCGTAACTGTCTTTCTCTTCGCGCTGCAGCGACCCCGGCCCAAACCTGTCCATCTCTTTTTTTGTTTCCAGCTGGGCGATGATCGTCACCGCCGGGAATGCATCCATGTACATCCGGTTCCCGAAATTGTGATCGTTGTGAAAGTGCGTGTTCAGCACGAAACTCACGGGTTTGTCCGTCCACTGCCGGATTTGCGCGATGTCTTCGCGTGCGGCAGAAGGCAGGAAACACGTGTCCACGACAAGCACCTGCCTGTCCCCGATGATCACCGTGGTATTGCCGCCGCCTCCTTCACGGTGCCCGATCTCATAAACCCCCTCCGCCAGCTTCGTCACATTGCGTTCCGCCTGTCCCCAGACCGGCGCAGTTGCGGCCAACAGCGCAATCGCAACGCCTGCCACAGTCTGTCGCGCCGATTTCAGTTCAATGGGCATCAACCTCTCCGCACAGTTTTTTTTGATATTGGCGATCCGCTCGCACTTGCCATATCTCCACTCCCGAATAGTTGGCCGGTGTTGATTTGGACTGGGTGGCGCGTCATAGCCTGCGCACATGAGTTGACCCTTTCAGGTCCAGAGTTATCGACGGCTGGGAGGCAGGAACGTGAGGAGAATTTTATGACTTTGTTAAAGGTATAAGCGTGAAACGTGAGAAGTGCTACTCGCGAACGACGGCTACCTTAGCGGACGGGACTTCGAGGCGGATGAGTCTGTGGCTGGTGTCTAGGTAGAGAAGAATTTCTATATCAGATGTGGTGGCCTTCAGGCCCTCATAGGATTTCCCTGCGGCAGTGGCTGTGCCGGTGAATTCGACAGAGATGGTGCCGGGAGTTAACTGCTGCGGAATGAGCACCGGAAAGTCTTGCGCTCCTTTTTTGTTCCAATTGTAGATGTGGGCAAGCAGTTCGAACTGGTGATAAAGGTTGTTGTCCAGAACGGCGATCAACGGCGAGCCAAAAGAGTTGTCCTGATTGTAGGGAGCGGCTCCCTGCATCTGCAGTGTAGTTTTCGCAACCCCGTTCACGAACAGGATGTGCGCGGAGTTTGCCTTCTCTGTTTGCGCGGCCCAGTCGTAGCTCAGCGGCGCGCCGTCCGGCTGCAGCGTAAGCGTACCGGTGACCTTCGATGATTTCCCGTCCGGCGTTTTCATCGAAGTCGAGCCCTTCGCGGTCCAGGTTGTGCCGGACGGTTCGATCTCGAATTCCTCGCGTCCTATGGAAGCTCCATCAAGCAGGATATTGAATTTTCCCTTGTCGGCGACGAAAACCGATCCGGGCGCGGCTTTTTTATCCGCTCCATAGCCCGAGATGCCCAGCGCAATGGCCACCACCAGCACCCCAATTGGAGCGCTGAACGAAGTTCTACGCATAAAATTACTTCTCATGGAGCCCCCTCAGGATTTCGGCTTTTCCAGTTCCAGATGCGCCTCGAGATCGGCGCTCGGAACCCCGGCAATGCCTCGGCGGAGTATCTCGGACACCACCAGAGCGGCATCGCCGGAACTGTCCACCCGGAAGTCAGCCAACTGGTAAGAAACGATTCGCTGCGAGTGAAGCGCGCGAAAGCTGGCTTCGTCGCGGAACAGCGGGCGTCCCGTCATTGTCATGCAGCGCGAAAGAAGCACCTCAATGCGGGCATCGAGCCATATCACCGGTACGCCCGCATTGCGAAGAAATTCGGGCGCCCCGGCCTGCGCGTAAGTCCCGCCGCCCAGCGCTAGCACCGTGGGTTCCTTTTGCTCGACGGCTCGCCCCAGGGCTGCGCGGAGTTCATCCGCCTCCAGCTGCCGGAACGCTGGCTCGCCGTGCCGTTCAAAAAATTGTGGGATAGTGATGCCCGCGGAGGCTTCGATGCGTTCGTCCAGATCCACAAACCGCCACCCGAGTTGGCTAGCTAGCCGCGCGCCGACCGTGCTTTTACCCGACCCCATGAATCCCGCCAGGCCGACAATGGGGATGCGCGCAAGCGGACTCCGGAATGGAATCGTCTGGTTCACGACGGCGTCGAGCCTGGACTTGAATTCATATCGTTAGATAGAGAATACAGCGTCGCCGCCCTCAGCTAAAGACGAAGATTGGCAGGTTAGTGAAAATGGCACGGTGCAAGGCGCCTGGAGAAAGTTTCTTTTACGTGGCTTTAGGTGCAAACGCAGGCCGTCTCAGTCGGTCCGCCACAATCTTCTTCGGAACGGGCTGCCCCATAAGGCTAATTGCGCTTCAAGATACGGATCGTGCCGCTGTAAGAAGAGAGCTCCACTTTGGCGAGCCCCTGGCCGACGGTACCGAACAGGCTGTGGGCATACCGCGCCGCCGAGTGCCGGCTCGAATGAGTGTCCGGTTTCACGAATGCCGCCGCTTGATTGTCCACTACGCCCAGATTCGTTCGCGCGTTCAGGTCAAAGGAATCGTTGCCAGAGAACCGCACTTCCACCAGTCCTTTGCCGCTCCGCATCGTGTAAATTCCCGTCCGCAAAAAATCTCCGTCATAAAGTAAGTTCCCCGAAGTGGTCATCAGATTCACATTAGTTAGGGACGGCTGCAGCACCTGCGCTCCGCCGCTGATGGACGTGAATTCCAGCTTGCCGGAACAAAGAGTGCAGACCAGCGACCCGCCGGTGGTTTTCACGATGATGTAGCCGGAGACTTCCTTCAGATGAACGTCGCCTGCCACGCTTTCGAGCTTCATGTCGCCGGTGACCTGCTCCACGTAAATCAAGCCGGTCTGCGTCTTCAGTTGCAGTTCGGTCTGTTCGGGCACCGTGAGCTGAAAATTGGCTTCCACTTCATGCGGCAGTGGAGAAGAGCTCAGCGAAGAGGCGCTGATATCGATTCGATCGCCCACCTGTTCAATGTCAATCGCCACTTTATCCGCGATGGATGTGCTGGCGACCACTACTTCCTGATTCTTCGAGGACTTCACCTCGATCCGCCCGTTCACGATGTTCTGCAGCACCACCACCGGGTGGCCCTTCACCGCGAAATGTCGCTCCTGGTGTTCGGGGGAAGCCGCAATGGCGGTGGATGCCGCAAACAGCAGCAGGCCCGCGCTCCACACTCTCGGCGATTGGCGATGCTTGGTCATAGGCTGCATTTTAGTTATCACCCCTGCCGCTTTCCATCATCGCGGCCAGTAAATCGGCTTTTTGCTGATAGGCGGTATTCAGATATTCGCGCGCCAGTTCATCCTGCGGATTCTGCTTCAGGTGCAATTCGCATTCGGCGATGAAGGCGTTCAGCGTGCGCAGGTTTTGGCGAAGCGAAGCATCCACCTGGGAATTCCCGGCCAGTTGCATGTTGGGCACGTCTAGTTCCGCCTGGCTCAGCGCGAACGAGGCCGATTCCGAGGGCGACGGAGCCAGCTCTTTCGTTTTGACGGGAGCCTGGATTTGCGGGTGCGCATTGAGAGCAGGCGCGGGAGACGCTGGCGCCGCCGAAATCACCTGAGGCTTTGCCGGACCAGAACTTGCGACCGCCGGTTGATTATTTGCCACACCCACCGGGCTAGTTTGCGGCAGGCGCTTTATGTAAACGGCCGAAACCAGCACCAGCGCGGCAACCGTAACGGTGGCAAGCGCACGAGGCTTCAACCATCCGCCCAATGTTTCCAACCAGGAATACCCTTCTGAAACCTCTACCGGCTCTTTGATCAGCCCTTCCGCTTCCAACTGCGCGCGCAGCGATATCCAGATGCGATCTGGCGGATTCACTTCCGCGGGAAGAGTCTTGGCTGCGGAGACGATGCAATTGAGGTCGGCCACATAGGCCTGACAATCCCCGCATGTGGCAAGGTGCAGGCGAGCATCTTTCGAAAGCTGCCCGAGCCCTTCGGCTTCAAGAACCGATTCCAATTCTTTACAGTGCATACAACGAACTCCCGAGGGAATAGCACTGGGTGGCTGTCCCTGGAAACCTGTTCCGCGAATTCTGTGCACCGGATGACTGGAGTGTTTTTTTCATTCTAACCTAATCCAAAGAACCTGTCGGACTTTTTGCGGCCTTACGTTCCTCGCGCGCCTGCTGCCGAATCTCCTCCTGCAGCAACTCGCGAAGCCGCGTCCGCGCCTTGTGCAACTGCGACTTCGAATTTCCCACCGAGCATCCCATGATGTTCGCAATCTCGTTGTGCTCGTAACCCTGCACGTCGTGTAGCACGAACACGGTCCGGTATCCAGGAGGCAGCTGTTCAATCGACCGCTCCAGGTTCACACGATCCACGGCTCCGGAAAGCCGCAAATCGGGGGCCCCCACATCCCGCTTCGGGGCGCTGTTTTCGGCGTCGGGTTCCAGGGTTTCTTCCAGCGAATCGGTGGGCAGCGATTTCTTTCGCAAGCGCATCAGCACAACGTTCACGGTCATGCGATGCAGCCAGGTAGAAAAGGCCGATTCTCCGCGAAACGTCCCTATCTTGCGGAACAGTTGCAGGAATGCCTCCTGCATCAGGTCTTCCGCATCGGCGGGATTCCCGACCATCCTCAGACACAGGGCATACACCCTGCGGCCGTGCAGTTGGTACAAGAACTCAAAAGCCGCCGCATTCCCCGCCTGGGCCAGACGGATAGCCTCTGCTTCGGTCCAAGCTACCGGTTGTGCTGGTCTTTGGCGGGCCAACTGTCCAGTTGCGGCGCCACTAGTAGTACGGATGCGCCGAGTCGCTCCTAAAGTTGTCCCTGGGATGACGGACGAGGCACACATATGCAGCTATAGAGGGCGAATGCCGCCTATAGGTTGCATGGGGCCAATTGGCATCCCCAAGGGGTCAGGTTTATTGTCCCTTGAGCAGAGTCATCCGTCTATGGGCAAGATGCCGCTTTGGGGCAAGCAGCGGGGCATGGGAGGGTACCGGAGCGCCATGGAGTGTCGCGTTGAACTCCAATAACTGCTCCTCTGGGAGTGCTAATAGGAAGCACTTAAGCAGGACTATGGATTCGCGTAGGCAGGTGTTGAGGTCGTAGTGAGAGGCGTCGAGAGAGTCCCACTCTCGTTCGAGATGTATGGAAGAAGGGTCGTTCAGCTGATCCGTTGACCTCGAAAAGGCTTCGTTGAGATTCTCCACCAACTCCAGCAGGGTCGAGATTTTGTGAAGAAACTGCGAGCGCTGGCTCAAGAAAATCCGGCTGCAGATTCCGTTGAAGCTGGCTGCTCGGCGGCTTTTTGCCTGTTGAAAATTGTCGGGATCGAGCGGACTCAAATTGGGAATCACCCGAAAATGCTTGGCATGCGCAAGCATCGCGCGCAGCAGAATCTGGAGTGGATCGGAGAGTCGCTTACAAAGAGCGGGCGTAACCGTGAGGGCTTGGTGCGCTTTCCCGAAGCGTCCGTTACGCCGAAGTCCGATGGCTTCATCCAGATTGACACTGAACATCGCATAGCATGTTTCAAGTCCGCGCAGCGTGTCCATGTAGGTTCTGGATTTTTTGGCCGAGAGCGGTGATCGCCAATCTTGAGACACGGAACCGACACGTAGAGGAGAAAAAGTGATGCGCACTATGAACCTCCGCGGGACGAATCGAAGAGTTGAAGGAGTATAACAAAACTTTTATGAATCGATAATATATTATTTCGTGTACCAAAACGGGAATGTGCCGTCGATCTGTCAGGCCAGCGTTCCTTGCCGTATCCAGCCACCCGCCTTTATACTCCTCCTGCAGCCTCCGGGAAAGGGAATTTCAACTTGCAATTCGAGCCGCGCGATCAGTTCGAACAGCGTCAGAAAAAACTGGAGCAGATACAAGCTCTTGGATTTGAAGCATTTCCGCGAGAATTTCGCTGGTCCCACACCTCCGCGGATCTGGTCCGGCAGTTTGCTTCCGCGCAGGCTCCGGAATTGGAAGCGGACAAAAGAGAAGTTCGCGTCGCAGGGCGCATCGTTTCCTATCGCCTGATGGGGAAAGCGGGTTTTGCCCATTTGCAAGGCACCGGGAAACGGATTCAGATTTACGTGAAGAAAGATGTGGTCGGAGAGCGGGGATTTCAACTTTTTCAATTGCTCGATTTGGGCGATCACATCGGCGTGCGCGGCCATTTGTTTCGCACCAAGACCGGTGAACTCTCCGTATGGGTGGAAGAATTATTCTTTTTGTCGAAAGCTCTTCTGCCGCTGCCGGAGAAA
>DATLVJ010000363.1:0-2456 GCA_035577585.1 Candidatus Limnocylindrales bacterium | reverse complement strand
CACTATGCGTACCGCGGAGTATTTGATTGCGCGAATGAAGCTGGTGTGGCTTTCCGGGAAAAAACGGGGATCCTGGCGGAGCATCGACGCAAACACAAAGGTCCCGAAGAACGATGTAGAAGAAGCGCGGGCCATGGAATAGCCGACCCGGGTGCCGTAGGCCTCCCAACCCTGGCCGGTGGAGCCGGGGGAGTTGGTAGCCTGATTCACCGCTGCGCTGACACCGGAACCGAGAATGTAAGCTGGTGAGATGGCCTGGTTCACGAAGATTTTGAATTTACCGCCGGGAGAGAGCGGCTGGGGATTGGTGGCGATATCAGGAAAGACGATGGAGCGGCTTGTGACATAGCCGATGAACCCCTTGCTGTGCCCGCTGGGCTGCGGATTCGCATCCTGCTTTGGCTGCGGGGAGTCCGGCTTCGCAGGCTGAGAGCCGGAAGTTCCTGCGCCGGAGGGTTGCTGCGCATCGACCAACGCCGGGAGCGCGAGTGCGAGGAGCCACAGCGCCAGGATGCGAGAAGGAAAAAGTGAACTACGAAACACGTTTCTTAGCAGCATGAATTCCCCCTGGATATCCGCCCTGGAATGGGAGGCGTCTATCGGCCTGCGTCACGCGCGATTCGACCCTTTTTTTGAAGGCCCGCGCTTGCAACCTGCATTCCGATTGATGCGGTGCTTTCCGGCCATGACAAGGCCACATGTCTGCGCTTTGATGCGGGACGCCAACGTTTTGATGCGAGACGTTGAGGCAAAGTATCACGGGCAGGGACGCGCCGCAACTGGTTCTATCGCCCACGAGAGTTTGCGGGACGCCTGTCCGGCAGGTGAGTTGACGGACACCGGAGCGACGTTTTACTCTAGAAAGGTTGCAGTAGTGGCGCGAAGGGCTGCCGTACGGCGCCTCAGGCAATTTCACTCCCTCGGCTGGGAGATCGTCCAATTGGTAGGACTCCAGACTCTGGATCTGGCTATCCTGGTTCGAGTCCAGGTCTCCCAGCCAAAATTTCACAATAAAATTTGCATGTAGTGGATTTGTGGTGGAACGAGCCCGCAATCCTCCGTTTCGCCAGCCACATTACGTGTTGCCGCGTTCACAAGCTTGACCGATGGGTGGCCCGATGCTAGATTCGGGCTTCACGCCGCAAAACTGGAGGAATTTTTCTGAGCTGGCCGGGGAAGAAGCGGCGGTTTGCCGGACTAACCCGGCGCGAATTCCTGCAGTCCAGCCAAGGAGCGGCACTGGCGTTTCTCCCTTCCGGACTGTGGCTGCCACGATTCGGCCCAGCATTTTTCCCGCAAGATGTAAGCCCGCCGCCGGAATTCCACGTCCATCCTGTTTATAAGACTCCCCGCGCGATTGAAGCCGTGCTGAAGAAGGCGCGGGCAGAGCACGACCGTTTCCCCACGGAAATATATCAGGATCAAATCGCAAAAGTTTTCGAGGAGTGGGCGGCCGAATTGTGTGTCTCGCCGTTGAAGACCGGAGCAATCGAGCGGGTTATGAGCGGCGCGTTCGTGGCGAATTCTCTTGCGGTAAGTTTACAGCCACGGCGGAAGGACGATGGGTTATTTCAGGTGTGGGAGGCGAAATTTGCGGAAGGGCCGCGGCTGGGACGCGAAGCGTTTGCGACGGAATGGCGGTCCGCGGTCAGAGATTTCTCGAAGTTTCTGACGGTCGAATTTCAAATCACAGCAATCTCAACTGATACTGTTGCGCGGGATCCAGCGGAGAAAAGTGTTTGGGTGGAAACTCTCGTGCGTTATGAAATGGTGGGTGAGGGAAAAGGATTTCATCGCGAGCAGTGGATTGGGAATCTCGGGCTGGATTGGGAGATCGGGCCGGGGGCGGAGATACGCCTGCGAAAATGGCGGAATGTGGACGAAACGCGCAGCCGGTCGCTGGCTCCAGTGTTCGAGGATATCGCGCCAAACTCGTTTAGTAGCTGCCTGTCTTTTGCTGCGCAACTTTTGCCAGGCGTGGATACTTGGCGCACGGTGCTCGATGGCTCCAGCGGAATTGATATTTACGGCCATAACGGTTTAGCCGTGGGAGACGCGGACGGTGACGGCTACGACGATCTGTACGTCTGCCAGCCGGCGGGTCTGCCGAACCGGCTTTACCGAAACCGGGGAGACGGGACATTCGAGGATATTACCGAGGCTTCGGGTGTGGGGATTCTCGATAACACTGCCTGCGCTCTCTTTGCGGATATCGACAATGATGGCCGCCAGGATTTGATCGTCGTGCGGGCCAGCGGGCCTTTGCTGTTCTTGAACACGGGAGGCGCAAAATTCCGCTTGCGGCCGGATGGGTTTCGGTTTGCGACCCCGCCACAGGGAACGTTTACGGGAGCGGCCATTGCGGATTACGACCGCGACGGCTGGCTCGATATTTATTTTTGCCTCTACGCCTATTACCAGGGCACGGACCAATATCGCTATCCGATGCCATATTA
>DATLVJ010000362.1:0-10550 GCA_035577585.1 Candidatus Limnocylindrales bacterium | reverse complement strand
TGCGTTCTTTTTTCTGCGACTCCACCGGCCAGTTACATGCGGGCGACCACAAAGGCGCCGTAGGCAGCGATCTGGACCCGAAACTCGATGAGGGGGAACCAACCGCTTCAGACTCGCCACATTGACCGATTCGCCTCCTTCCGCGGAAGGCCGTTGCGAAACGGGGCAACCAGCGCAAAAATAAGAATGGGTTCATCCACACGGCTCCCGGCAAGGTATTCCCCCGCCGGGACGCACTCTCTCCTGCAAGCAGGCGGCAGTTCGTTGACAGGAGACGAGGTATGCCCGACGTAACCGTAGAGCGGCGGTCCGCTCCGCGACACGCCATGGTTCTGGCAGCGGAAGTGATCGAGCTTCCCCGCGGCGCAAAGCTTTCCGCGCGCACCGCCGATATCAGCCGCACCGGCTGCTACATTGATACCTTGAATCCGATTCTTCCGGCTTCCCGCGTGCTCGTCCGCATCACTCACAATGAAGAAACTTTCCAGGCGGAAGCTCACGTCGTCTACGTGAGCTACGGTTTGGGCATGGGGATGGCCTTCATCACCTGCGAAGGGGAACAGATGGCTCGTCTGGATCGCTGGCTCGCCGAAGCAAGCTACTAGCAGCAAACTGGATAAACTCTCAATATGTGGACGGCAGGAGGTGCGATACTATTTCCGCTCCAGGTATGAACTTGCCTCTCCTTCGATTCTCGCTGCTTCTGACCGTGGTTCTGTTTCTGGCCGGCACCCCCGCACTCGGCCAGGGGCAGGAAGTGGAATCCGGCTACGGCCCCCTGCCAGTGTTCGAATTTCACAGCGGCTTCTGGGTAAATCTCCACCAGTTTCTTTATCACGAAGCCCGTTTGCGCGAATCCACTCCAGAGGCCAAAGCCGCGGCGGCGGGCAATCCTTCCGGACCAACGTTGAAGCAAAACCCCATCACTTTGAGCGCCGCGGAACAGAAAACCTGGGAACAAGCCATTGCGTATTACCGCGCGAACTATGCGGGGAAAGATCCGCAAATCAACATTGACCTGATCCTGCTGAAAAATCAGCTGGGCGATTTTGAGGATTGCGACGAACTGCTGGGCAGAAAAAAGAGGGCCTGCGACGCCGGGCTGCCCGGAAACGTTGGCGTCATCCTGGAAGCGGCGGCCCCGGTTTACCGCGCGCACTGGTGGGCGAATCAGGATCGCGCCAACCGCCGCTGGGTGGCGCGCGTTGCCCCGCTCATCCGCGAACAGGGCGTAGGGCTTTCACAGCGGCTTGCCGACATTTATCAGTCGATGTGGCCTAAGGTGAAAATTCGCGTGGAAGTCTGCGCGTTTGCCAATTCAGCTGGGGCGTTCACGACGGTTGATCCGCTGCGCGTGACGATCTCCAGCACAGAGCCGCGCAACCAGGCTCCGGATTCCCTGGAAGTCCTCTTTCACGAAGCCTCGCACGGCATCGCGATTCCAGTGCAAGACGCGATCACCCGCGAATGCCGTCAGCGCGACAAGCCCATCCCGCGCGACCTCTGGCACGCCCTGGTTTATTTCACCACCAGTGAAGTCCTGCGTCCGGTAATGCAGGAAGCCGCCCCGGATTCATTGTTGGGCGAGACAATTGTTCCCCGACAGGCAAATGTGTCCCCCATGCCTCCGGACCTGCGGGAAAAATTCACCCAACGCGGGTGGGAAGAGTACGTCCGCCTGCTGAAGATTTATTGGCAGCCGTATCTTGACGGCAAGGTCAATTTCGAAGACGCGATCGCCCATCTGGTCTCCGCCGTTTAACTTCGTGGTCAGATTGTTTGAACGGGAACGGGCTGTATGTTAGGCTTCCTTTTGCAAACGTAAGCCCGGCCGTAAGCCACGCAAGTCCCAACGCTCATCGACCTTCCCTTCATTCGTCCGTGAAGAGTGAACCGATGGTGAGGTCGTCTCCGCGTGCCGCATTCCGGGTCAGAGGAATCAGAATCCATGGCCGCACGACAAGTGGCATCCAAAACCGAAAAAGAGCCCCGCGAGATCAAGCTCGCCCATTCGCCTGATTCCGACGACGCTTTCATGTTTTACGCGCTGGCCACCCACAAGCTGCCTACGCCCGGTTACAAATACACGCACGTTCTTTCAGACATTCAATCGCTCAATGAAGCCGCGCTGACCGAAACATACGACGTCACCGCCGTAAGCTTCGCCGCCTATCCTTCGTTGCGCGATAAATATATTTTGCTCGATTGCGGTGCCAGTTTCGGCGAAGGCTACGGCCCTATCGTCGTTTCTACAAAGTCCATGCGGCCCCAGGATCTGAAAGGCAAGCGCGTCGGCGTGCCCGGCTTGAAAACCTC
The DNA here is from genome assembly GCA_035577585.1 of Candidatus Limnocylindrales bacterium. GTDB lineage: Bacteria > Acidobacteriota > Terriglobia > Acidiferrales > UBA7541 > Acidiferrum. The sequence continues at coordinate 8,234 of DATLVJ010000362.1, read as the reverse complement.
CGCCTATCTTTCCCTGAAGCTTTACCAGCCGGATTTTGAAGCGGTGGTGATGCCGTTCGACAAGATCATTGAAGCGGTCAAGAACGAAGTCGTGGAAGCGGGCCTGCTCATTCACGAAGGCCAGCTCTTTTTCCCGCAACTCGGACTGCACAAGGTGGTCGACCTCGGCATCTGGTGGCAAGAGCTGACGAACCTTCCCTTGCCGCTTGGCGGCAACGCCGTGCGCCGCGCTCTCGGCCCCGATATGGGCCGCATGATTTCGAAAACCATTCGTGACAGCGTTTCTTACGGCCTGGAGCACCGCGAAGAGGCACTGAACTACGCGATGCAGTTTGCCCGCGACATGGATACGGAGCTGGCGGACAAATTCGTAGGCATGTATGTAAATAAGTGGACGCTCGGCTACGGCGAAAAAGGCAAAAAAGCCGTACGTGAACTCATTGAACGTGGCACCACCGCCGGTCTGCTGCCCGGCCCTGCCAAAGTTGAATTCCTCGAAGAGTAGCCCATTAATTCCAGAGATGCCTTGATGGAAAGGGGCGAAACCTGCCTGCTTTCCTGTACGTCTTAATAATCGACCGTTGAATTCACTTACTGCTTAAACTGGAGGCTTTTCCATGAAACGCCCAGCCATGGCGGTGTTGTTGTGTGCCTCGTTGCTCGCAGGCTGTTCCGCAACGGCGCGGCTTTATCCGGTACAGGGCCCGCTCTCGCAACAGAATCCGGCGCCGGTATTTGTGGGCAGGATGAAAGCCGGGCTCCATTCGGGAAATTTCAACGTGGTTCTCGACAATGGAGAAACGGGCAAGGGCCGCTGGACGCTGGTGCCGCGTCCAAGCGGTCCAGCGAATGCTGCCATTCCCGCATCTCCTTCCACCGGGACCATGGCCTCTGAATGGGATCTGGTTTACGGGCAGGGGTTCTACGTGGCTCATGTGCTCGGATCCAGGCAGTACGCCAGAGTCGAAATCACGGGTACCCGGGGCAGTGTCTTACACGCCGAACTATACGAGCCGGACAATACTGAACAGCAAACTCTTGCGAGTATCAAAGGCGTCGCGAAAGACGACAAAGGCAACATCTACAAAATCGCATTTTGATCCGTCACTGCCTGACAGTGGCCTTCGCAGCTTGCACTCTTCGCGCGTGGTCACCGTAGACGTTGAATCGTTGACAATTTAAGTTAAGAGTTCCCTCATCCGAGGGCGGGTTCGCCATGTTTCGAATCCGCACCGAAATCTGATTTTCTTTCATTTTCCACTAAAGTTCTTTCCGCTTTTGCCGATGATTCCGTTGATTGCGCTGGAACTGTCTCGGCGGTATCCCCACCTTTCTCCTACTGGCAGTCCTCGCGCTTCAAGGGGAATTTATGAGCATTTCTTCCATCGTTCAGATTGCCAGCCGTTTCTTGAACGGGGATTCCGGGCAGGATTCGCAAGGCCAGGGCAAAAACAAACTCGCGGCGGCGCAGGCTCAGAATAACAGGACCGAGTTTGGCGATCGCTTCACGCCTTCGGCGCGGGGCGAAGCGGCAAACGCCGAGGCTGGAGCAGTCTTCTTCCAGGCCGAACAGTTGCGCTTCACGGCGATCAATATCCAAACCCCCGCCGGAAACACGGCGGCTACTACTGTGGCAACTGGGGCGGCTCCTGTAACGGCCGTGGCTCAGCCAGCGGTTGCCCCAAACACAGTAGCTCCCACAACCGCGGCCGCAACGCCCGCGGTTGCTACCTCATCTCCAATCCAGGCACAGCAGGATTTGCAAGGGTTGAATGCTTCGCTGGCCGCGCTGGGCCTGAACGCGGCCGAGATCGCCGCCTTCGACCAGTTCGCCGGAGTCTTGCTGCAGTTCGATCCCAACGCACTGCAGGATCTGCAAAATCAATTGAACTTGCTGGCCAGCCGATTCCGAGCCCAAAACGCCGCTCCGGCTGCGACACCGCAAACGCCGGCTGTTTCCCCGAATTTTCAGTTGACCGAACTCTCCATTTCTTTCTCGGGCCTGAATGGGACGCTGACGCAGGGGAACCCGGGCACGGGGGACGGCACAACCACGCAATTCTCCGCGTTCAGCCTGCGGATCCAGGAAGTGCGGGTTACGCTGAGCAATTCCGCGGGTGAAACGACGCAATTGCGGGTGCCGCAAGCCAATCCTGCAAACGTTGCTACCGCTGCGCCTGCAGCCAGCGCGGCCACCGCCTGATCCAAACCACAACCTCGCACATGTCGGAGAGGCAATTCGGGCCTGGGCCGCCCGGGACAATGCCTTTCCGCTTCTTGACGCATTTTGATGAATCACTTAGTGTGAATTCCTGCCTATGCGTCGAACCATTCGTCGTCTTTCTTTGTGTTTGATTCTTCTCGTTTCCCTTTCCGATCGCGGCAACGGTCAAACCGCTTCTGAATTCCGCGATCACCCGGACATTCCGAAAGAGTGGCCGCGTGAACCGGTCCGCGCGGCGCACGGCATGGTGGCCACGGATGAACCTCTCGCGTCACAGGTGGGTGTCGAAATATTGAAGCGCGGCGGCAATGCCGTGGACGCTGCCGTCGCGATCGCGTTCGCCCTTGCGGTTGTCGAACCTGCCGCGGGGAATATCGGCGGCGGCGGATTTATGCTGGTTCGCCTGGCGGGCGGTAAAACCACATTTTTTGATTACCGCGAAATGGCTCCGGGCAAAGCCACGCGCGACATGTACATCAAGCCAGACGGCACGCTTGATGAGCAGGCTTCCACGATTGGCTACCGTTCCGTCGCCGTGCCGGGCACCGTTGCAGGCCTGGCGCTGGCTTTGAAAACCCACGGCACCATGAAACTTGCCGACGTGATGCGGCCCGCCATCCGCTTGGCCGAGCAGGGATTTCCCGTCAGCGAGAAACTGGTGCGGGAACTCGAAGAAGAACGCGCGGGCTTGCAGAAATTCCCGGTGAGCAGCCACATCTTTCTGAACAACGGCAAACTCTATCGCGCTGGTGACTTGTTCCGGCAGCCTTTGCTCGCCGCCACACTGAAGCGAATCGCTAAAAACGGCGCCCGCGAGTTCTACCAGGGTGAAACGGCCAGGATGCTGGCGCGAGACATGGCGGAGTCCGGCGGATTAATCACTTTGGACGACCTTGCCCGCTACCAACCGAAGATTCGCGAAGCTCTGCATGGCAGCTACACCTCCGGCGACCAGCGGTGGGAGGTGCTTTCCGCTCCTCCGCCAAGCTCCGGCGGCGTTGCCGCGATCGAAGCGCTGAACATGTTGCAAAACGTTCCGCTGAAGGGGTGGGACGATCCGCAGAGCGTGCACATGGTGGTGGAAGTGATGCGCCGCGTCTTTGCCGATCGCGCAGCGTATCTGGCCGATCCCGATTTCAACAATGTGCCGGTCTCCGGTCTAATCGATTCCTGTTACGCAAAAGAACTTCTCTCCACCATCGATGTAAATCGCGCCTCATCCAGCAAGGATGTGCGTGCCGGGAATCCGCATGTTTGCAACCAAGGGTTAAGCGCCAGTGCCACCCCCAACACAATCATCAGCCTCGGCGAGGGTCCGCATACAACGCACTTCTCGGTTGTGGACGCGGCGGGAAATGCAGTCGCCAGCACCACCACGCTCAACGACAGTTACGGCTCGCACGTCACTTCCTCCGCGGGATTCCTGTTAAACGACGAGATGGACGATTTCACCACCCAACCCGGCGTGCCCAACGCGCTCTTTGGCCTGATTCAGTCCGAAGGAAACACCATCGCTCCCGGTAAGCGGCCTCTCAGCTCGATGACGCCGACGATCGTGCTTCGCAACGGGCAACTCAGCTTTGTCACCGGTTCTCCCGGCGGCCCCACCATTATTTCCGCAACGCTGCTCACCGTCTTGAACTGGATGCGCCTCGGTATGGATGCCCAGGCGGCCATCAACGCCCCCCGTTTCCACCATCAGTGGCTGCCGGACGAGGTGCTGATGGAGAAACTGTTTTCTCCTGAAATGGGAGAGCAGATGAAAACGCGCGGCTTCACGGTGAAGCGCAAGGGTCACATCGGCCTGGTCAACGCCATCGGCATCGACCCCAAAACCGGCGAACGCTGCGGCGCCGCCGACCCGCGCGACGACGGCTCCGCCATCGGCTATTAGCAGCGGTTTCCCGCTTGCCTCATCGGAAACGCCGATTCCTAAATTGCTGGGCTAGTTCTCGAGCCGCGCTAAACTGGTGGACATGCAAAGAATACTTTCGACCTATCTCTTTGTATCCAAAAAGCTGACGCCGGAGTTTCTGGCGCTGGTGCATGGCGCGGGCTTCCAGGCCATCGAACTCTTTGCGAGCAGAGGCCATTTTGATTACACGAATACGCAAGATGTCCGCGGAATGGGGCAAATTCTGGCCGACAACAGGCTCCAGATTGCCTCCCTGCACGCTCCCACCAGCCGCGACTTTGGTCCCAATCGCGAAGGCGGCACTCCCCTTTCGATCACAGAAGTCGAGCGCGTCCGGCGCATTGAGGCTATGGACGAGCTGAAACGCGCCATTGATATTGCCGAGAACCTTCCCTTCTCCCGGATGATTCTTCACATGGGCGGCCATCGCGATACCGCCGACCCGCGCAAGCGCGATGCGGCCTTCAGTTCTCTCGAGCACCTGGTGCTTCACGCCAAACACGTCGGCGTGACCATCTGCGTGGAAAACACTACTGGCGAGATGGGCCAGCCTGCCTATTTGCGCGCTTTTGTGGAAGAGACGCGGCTTACCGGTTTGCGCTTTAATTTTGATATCGGCCATGCTCACCTGGCGGACGGCCCGCAAGAAGAGCGCGTGGCCACCAGCTTTGCAGCCATGCGCGAGCACATCGCCAGTGCTCACATCCACGACAACCTTGGCGACAAAGACGCGCATCTTGCGCCTCACGACGGCTCCATCGACTGGCACGCCGCGCTGAAGCTTTTCCGCTCCCTGCCCAACGGTGAGCTGCCCCTCACGCTGGAATTGAAGGAAAAGACCGGCCCCGACGCGCCAAGCCTCCCCGACCAGATCACCGCCGCCGCAAAGTCCCTCGACCGCCTCGAAGAAGATTTGCAAGCGCTTTAGTCCGGCGTCTCTCCGATCGGTTTGGCGACTGGAGCACAATCCCCGCTGCCGGCGTGGCCGGTAAACTCTCACACCGTGGCACTTCGCCGACTAAATGAAATTGACCATTATTCTGACTATAGTCCATAATATGGTCAAAAGGTGGCCTATGATCGAAGTCCCCATCTCCGAGTTCAAAGCCAAATGCCTCGCGCTCCTGGAGCAGGTGCGTAAAACCCGCGAACCCATTCGCGTCACGCGCCACGGCAAACCCGTCGCCGAAGTTGTTCCGCCCACTCCAATTGTGGACCGCAGTAAGTGGATCGGCTCGTTGAAGGGTACCGTTGAAATTCTCGGGGACATCATTTCGCCGGCTACCGGCAGAGATGAATGGGAGGCGGAACGCGATTGAAATTTCTGCTAGATACCCACATCTGGTTATGGCTCGTGGAAGGTCCAGACCACCTCAGCCGTCGAACGATGCAGGAACTTAAGGGTACCGATAATGAACTTTGGCTCTCGCCAATCAGCACGTGGGAAATATTGGCCCTGCATCAGAAGGGACGAATCAAGTTGTATGGCGATATCACTGAGTGGATCACGCACGCGGTTTCCGCCACCAGACTGGCTCCATTTACCCATGAAGTGGCTCTCGCTGGCCGACAGTTTCCCTACAGTCTCGATCCCGCCGATCGTTTTTTGTCGGCCACTGCGCTAGTCTTTGATCTCACTCTGGTCACAGCCGATGAGCGCCTGCTGGGCCTCCGAAACATCAAGACCTTGGCGAATCGCTAGGGCCTCCAAGCCATCTCCGATTCCCTCCCCCGGCCGAGGAAGGCTTTCTGCTTCTCTGCTAAACTAATTGTTTGGAGTATTCACAGAGAAGCCCACCATGACGACGATCACGATTGAAAACGCAGGTAAATATGACGGCCAGGAAGTAACCATCCGCGGCTGGCTTTATAACATCCGTGAATCCGGCAAGCTGGTTTTCCCCATTTTTCGCGATGGCACCGGCATCATTCAGGGCGTCTGCTCGCTGAAGGAAAATCCTGAAGCATTCGAAGCGCTGAAAGGGCTTACGCAGGAGTCGAGCGTCATCGTCACCGGCAACATTCGAGCCGAACAGCGCGCTCCCGGCGGCTACGAGATGGGCGTCACCAAAATCCAGATTGTTCAACGCGTTTCGGAGGCCACGCCCTTCCCTATCCAGTTGAAAGAGCATGGCGTTGATTTCCTGCTCGACCAGCGGCACCTGTGGATTCGCACGCCGCGGCAGGCCGCGATTCTTCGCATTCGCGCCGAGGCCATCCGCTCCGCCCGCGATTTCATGGACTCGCAGGGCTACACACTTACAGACGCACCGATGTTCACACCGGCGGCGTGCGAAGGCACCAGCACACTCTTTGAAGTGAACTACATTGATGACCAGAAGGCCTACCTCACGCAAAGCGGCCAGCTTTATATCGAAGCCACAGCCATGGCGCTTGGCAAGGTGTACACATTCGGCCCTACCTTCCGCGCGGAGAAATCCAAGACTCGCCGTCACCTGACGGAGTTCTGGATGCTCGAGCCGGAAGCCGCTTACGCGGAGCTCCCGGACATGATGGACCTTGGCGAAGGCCTGGTCAGCGCCATCGTCCAGGGCGTGGTGAAAAACAGGCCCCGCGAACTGGAAGTCCTGAAGCGCGACATCAAGAAGCTCGAAAACATCAAGCCGCCCTTTCCCCGCATCACTTACGAGGAAGCCGTCGGCGTGCTGCAGAAAAACGGCAACCCCGCCAAGTTTGGAGACGACTTCGGCGGCGACGAAGAAACCATCATTTCCAGCAGTTTTGACCGACCGGTGATGGTTCACCATTATCCGACGGCCATCAAAGCCTTTTACATGCAGCCAGACCCCCAGCGTCCCGATTTGGCACTCTCTTTCGACATGCTCGCTCCCGAGGGCTACGGCGAGATTATCGGCGGCAGCCAGCGTATCCATGACTACGATCTGCTGGTTAACCGCTTGAAAGAGAACAACTTGCCGATAGAATCCTTCCAATGGTATCTGGACCTGCGCCGCTATGGCAGCGTTCCCCACGCTGGTTTCGGCCTTGGCTTGGAGCGCACGGTCGCTTGGATCTGCGGCACAGAGCACATCCGCGAGGTCATCCCCTTCCCACGGATGATTTACCGGGTATATCCTTAATCCGGGGTAGTTGCGGTAACGTCGCCTCTGTTCCACCCAGTTGTTTCTAGACCAAAGAGAAGTGACTAGTGACTGGTATCCGGTGACTGGTGCGCGCGCCACCCGGGAAATCACTAGTCACCAATCACCCGTCACGAATCACGGAGCCTTGCTATGCCTCAAAAAGTTCGCATCATCGGCGTACCCATGGACCTTGGCGCCAGCCGCCGCGGCGTTGACATGGGGCCCTCTGCGCTGCGCGTTGCTGGGTTGCAGGCGCGCATCAAGCAGCTTGGCATTCAAGTGGAAGACATCGGCAATATTTCCGTGAGGCAGCCGGAAGAGATGCCTGTGGGTGAGAAGCGCGCCAAATATGTCGAGGAAATCACGGATGCGTGCAAGGACCTCGGTGCAGCCGTTGAGAAAGCAATCGAGGAAGGCTGGCTGCCGCTGGTGCTTGGCGGAGACCACTCGATCGCCGCGGGCTCCGTCGGGGGAGTGGCCGCACACTTCAAGAAGGAAAAAAAGCAGATTGGCTGCATCTGGCTGGATGCGCACAGCGATATGAATTCTCCGGAGACTTCGCCGTCGGGAAACGTACACGGCATGCCTTTGGCCGGCATTTTGGGCTACGGCGTTCCCGAACTCTATGATCTCTTTGGCTATAAGCCTAAGGTAGAGCCGCAGAATGTGGTCCTGGTCGGCGTGCGCGACCTGGATTCCCACGAAAAGAAGTTCATCAAGAAACTTGGGGTAAAGGCTTTTACGATGCGTGAAATTGACGAGCGCGGCATGCGGGAAGTGATGGCCGACGCCTTGAAATTTGCGATGGACGACACGGACGGGATCGCAGTCAGCCTGGATATGGATTTTGTGGACCCGAGCGACGCCCCCGGCGTGGGCACGCCAGTGCGGGGCGGGGTCACCTATCGTGAGGCGCATCTTGCCATGGAGATGATCGCCGACAGTGAAGCCATGGTTTCGATGGAAGTAGTGGAAATCAATCCGGTGATCG
>DATLVJ010000361.1:0-8363 GCA_035577585.1 Candidatus Limnocylindrales bacterium | reverse complement strand
AATTCCCGCTTTTTCAAACACGGCTTTTCCCGCGGCTTCCGCTTCTTCGTAGGTGTGCCCGGGCTTCAGCAGGGCGATGGTGGCCTTCTGCGATTCCAGGTCAACGGCGTACCACTTCGCCTGCTCCGGCGTGAATTTTCCGCTGATGTTGAAGGTGCGCGTGATGTCCATTGTCAAGTGGTCCAGTGAAGCGCCGTAATCGAAGACGACCAGCTGATTCGCTTCGATCACGTTCCGATTGGAAAAATAATGCCACGTGTTGATGTCTTTTCCGGAACCGACAATCGCCAGGTAGGCTACGCCTTGCGCTCCATGGCTGTAGAAATAATCGTAAGCCCGCGCTTCAATTTCGTACTGGTGCATTCCCGGGCGGGCATGCGCAATCGCCGTGCGGTCGGCTTCTGCGCTGATTTTCCCGTTGCGCCGCAGGACTTCAATTTCCTTGGGCCGCTTGATGTTGCGCATCTCGTCGATGATCTGGGTGACGTCCCGCAGCTTGGCCATCGGATAGCGCTCCGCCAGCAGTTTTCCTGGCGCCAGATCCTGCGGGACATCTTCGTGATAAGGATGCGCGAATTTCCACGCGTGGTCGCGGCCCACTTCGCCGCGAGCGCCATCGGCCTTATCCGGGAAACCCAGCCGCGCCCACAGATCCACCTGCGGATGAACGCTCAGCGCATAGGAAAGCCAGATATCCAGATTGCCGATCGGCTGTACCGTGTCGAAGCCGAGCTTTTTTGCTTCCTCGGGCTGCGAGAGAAGATTCGCGCCATAGACCTGCGCGGTGCGGCCCACCTGCTGCGGCTCGAAAAGAAGGATTTTGCCGCTGGAGTTGTCCATCGCCAGCACGGCGCCGGGATCCTGCACGCCCGTGTAGTAGTAAAAGTCGTTGTCCTCGCGGTAGTGGGACGCTTCGGGAATATCGTTCCGCGCAAACAGCAGGGTGTAGCCGGTCTTCGCCTGCGCCATCAGCTCCGCGCGCCGCGCCGCGAACTCTTGCGGCCCGCCCAGATCCTCAATCGCTTGCCGGTCGGTGTATTGCGCCTGCGCCGCCGTCCCCCATCCCAAAAACAATGCAGAAATAATCAGAAGCTTTCGCATGGCTATGGCCCTCTCTTGAAATGCAGCGGCGACATTGTAGGCCGCGAGGGCGCAAAAAGGGAAACGGAGCCTCGGCCGCGCTCAAGCGGCGGCCGGGCTTGACCTGGGTGGTGTCAGCGCGGCGAGTGCGAGGCCGATGATTGCGAACAAACCCACGCCGACCAGAAAATGTACGCGCTCGGCTGCGTCGTAGTAGGACTGCACGGCCATGACCGCGGCATGGGCCAGGCTTGACCAGCCTGCGAACGCGATCAGGCTGCGATGCCCGGCGGGGTTGCGCGCTGCGATCAGCAGGAAAATTCCCAACGTCACGTAGACGCTCAGCATCATCTGCTCCGCTTCGCCGATGGGCATCGCCACCATCGGATAAGCCATCGCCACAAACAGCAGCCCCACAACCACCAGTACCGTTTTCAGCGCGCGTGGTCGAGCCATAGTGCCCTCCGGTCGAAAGCGTAAACAGCGAAAATAGGAGCAATGAAAATGGAATCTACTTGTGTATACGCATACTCAGCGGGAATGTTACGTCGCGGACGCGCTTTCTCCCACGAATTATGTGACGCAAGGGGTTGTGGCTGAAATCTTCAGCCAACAGCTTACAACCATTACCCATCAGCCAGAGGAAGAGTCTGCAAACCGGGGGCAACGCACGGTATGCGTCAGGGCAAAGATGAGTATTGCGGAAATCGATCGACTACGGGACGGAACAAGTTTGATGGTGCAATCCGGATAGAAAGTGACCGGGATTGGTTTTAGATTTGAGCTGTTCGGAAAGTATTTAATCCGAGTGCGTGAAATCCATTCGATCAGGGAGATTCCTAATGTATTGGATTGTTGTGGCGATGTTGAATTTGATTTTCTGCCAGGCTCCGACTGCCCCGGAGGCCAAGAAACCGCAGGCGTGGGACGTAAATACGATTCAGTGGCAGGTGAATGCCGATGGAACGAAAGATGCCTTGCTGGAGGGGCGGCGCGACGTGCCGGGGGAAACCTTCACGTATGCGTTTTTTATTCCGGCTGGCTATCACGAGCATCATTGGCACAGTTCCGACGCCAGGGTCGTCGTGGTGCAGGGAGCGCTAAAAGTGAGCTTCGGGGAAACGCTCGATCTGGAGCACCTGAAAACCTATCCCACCGGCACGTACCTGCTGGTTCCGGCCAACGTGAAACATACGATGGCAGCCGAAGAGGATACGGTGATAATCGGAACGGCCGTCGGGCCCTGGTCAACTCACCATCACGGCGAACACCAGCACCACTAGAACGATGCACGGTCCTGCTCCCCGTGCCTCGGGGAGCAGGGAATCCGTGTGAAAGCGGGGCCCCTGGCTTTAATCTTTTGGCCACTCGTAGGGGAAGAGTTTGCCCGCAGCCTCCGGGGACATTTTTCCGCCCGCCAGCTCCACTGCACGGGCCACGACCGGGTCTCGTCCCGCAGCTAGGTCCTTTGCGCTCGCCAGTTGCAGTTCGTCCGGGGTGACTCCAACCTTTTCCAAACTCTTTCCGTCGGTCATGATCAGGTCGGCCTCCGTGATTGAAGCGCCATAAAAGGTCCGAGTCTCAAATCCAATGTGATAGTCGAAGTGAACCGACTCCATGACCGCGCCCGCAGATTGATCGCCAAGCACGGTTCCGCGCTTTTCCAGCTGTACCACTCTCGCCAAAATCTCCGACGCCGAAGCCGAGCGGCTGTCCACCAGCACGAACAACTTGCCTGCGAAAGCATCTTTGCCGTGTGGCTTAGCCATTTCCGGCTTGCCATTGGCACGCATGTGGCGGTCCGCAATCTTGACCTCGTGATCAAAAAAATTGCTCAAGAATTCGCGCAAAGTTTCGACGCTGCCTCCGCCGTTCCCTCTCAGGTCGATGATTAGCGATTTGTTCTTGCGAGCCCGCCCCATAACGTCATCAACCTGGGACTGCTTGTAGCTGAAACTCGGAAACTTCAGAATCATGACCCCGTCGTCCGTCTCCTTCCAACGCATCCGGCTCTCGTGGGTACTATTTTCGATTTCACGAAAAATGTCCCAAATTCCGCTTCCGGTAAGGTCCTTCACCCTGGGAAGTTCGCGGAAGGACGCTACAATGTCCAGCTCCTTGTGCTCTCCTTCCGGGGTTTGTAGTGCCACACGCAGAGCAGGTTGCGGCCTAAGGACGTCATAGACAAAATTCATCTTCCACAGGTTCTCCCGTGCCGGCGCAAAGCCGTTGATCGTCAAAACCTCGTCGCCTGCCTTGACTCCCTTCTGTTCGGCATCGCTCCCAGGCTTTACCTGCAGGACAAAACACTTCCGGCCGATCATACTGATGATCCATCCGTAGCTGTGATTGTACGGCCTCGGTGGCGGCAGGAAAAAGGTGTGCGAATCATCCAACACGTCGAGCGCCGCTGCTACTTCCGACAATCCGCGATTGAGCGACTCGGCGTTGTCAATCCGCGCCGCGAATTTCTTTACGTTGGCGTTCCAATCCAAGCCGCGGAGGTTCTTGTCAAAGTAATGCTTCTTCACGTCATCCGAAATCGTGATCAGCATTTGCATTACTTCGTCGTGCTCAAGTTTTGAAATCTTTGTTTGCGCCTTTTGCGCGACCAAGGGAGAAGGCCAACCAAACACCAGGATGAGAGCGGCGATGCACAAGGCGATTCCGGACCTATTCATGGAGGCTCCAGGTGGGTGAAGTCTCCGCTGTTCTGAGTTTGCGCCGGGTTTGAACTGAATCCGACCCACCGTTTCACGGCGTAGCGGAGATGTTGGCTGATATATACAGCCATAGTTGGTTACCGGTCAATGAAACTTAACTTCGCTTGTCTGGCAACAACAGAGATTGACCGTAGTCGGGAAGTGCCCGGGCCGGGTACCGGAAACCCGGGCGAGTGAGGCGCCAATGGCGCGCCGCCCGCCGTCTCTGTGAACTTTCTGCTCCTTAGGCTCGTACATTCGTGTAATCGGTCTCACCGGGCGCGTGTTTCTTGATTCCGCGGGAGCTGCCTGCTGGCGTGACATCCGACTTGGAGCGACCACGTGTCTTCTCCCAAAGAACCAGGTTTGAGTTGTTTCTCCACCCGAGTTGCCAGGCGCCTGGGAGCGATCTTAATCATTTCGCTCGCGTGCGTAGCGCTTCTGGCCGTGATCGGAGCATGCTTCGAGTTCGTCGCAACACGGCACATTGCAAGCAGCAACCCGCCTGCCGGACGGCTGGTCAATATCAACGGCCGGAGAACTCACATCTTCTGCCTTGGATCGGGAACCCCTAGCGTCATCTTCATCAGTGGACTGGGAGAAACTTACGCGAGCTGGTCCAAGGTCCAATCCGACGTCGCGCGGTCCACCAGGGCTTGCTCTTACGACCGCGCGGGGCTCGGTTGGAGCGATCCCTCGCCGGGGCCGCGCGATGTGAATCAGATGGCCGGGGAGCTGCACGAACTCCTGGCCGCCAGTGAGCTACTGCCTCCGTATGTGGTGGTGGGGCACTCGCTGGGAGGTGGAGTAGCCCAGGCGTTCGACGCGAAATTTCCGCAAGAAGTCGCCGGGATGATTCTGGTAGATTCCGTCACGCCGGGCTTCCTTAGCCGGATGCCTTTGGATGCATGGGACCAGAATATGTTGCGGACAGCGCGCAGAATGAAGCGGCTGGCTCCGTTCGGCGTTGCGCGATTGCAAGGCAACTGTCAGGTGGACAATCGACCGCTGATCCACTGTGCGGATTTCTGGGCGACCTTCACCGCCGAGCGTGATTCCTTACCCGGCAGCGTTCGGGAACTTGCGGAGATTCGCTCGATTGGCGACACGCCGCTTCAGGTTTTGTCACGGGACCCGGATCCAGCCGTGGGATGGGGCAGCGCAGAAAGCCGTCGGGCATGGGAAGAAATGCAGGAAGAACTCCCGAAACTTTCAACGCATGGCCGCCAACACGTCGTAAGTGGGGCGACGCATTATATCCAGGACGATCGCCCTGAGGCGGTGATTACCGCAATTTCCGATGTGCTCAGTGTAGTCCGCCACTAGCTCATGCAGTTTTCTTGATGCGGCGGTTGACGCGGCTGAGCAGGAGGGGTAGGCTTCCGGTCAAGCAGAACCTCCAATCAGAAATTCCGGTTAGGGAATTGCGCCGTGTTTTTTGCGGGGCGCGACGCTTGCGACCGCCCGCGAAGGGGAGGTCAAGCACCATGTACTTCGTGAACATTCCAGCCGGGGATTTCATGATGGGCTGCTCTCCGGAAGATCCTGATTGCAACGCCGACGAAAAGCCGGCACACCGGGTAAAGATCACCCGGACTTTTGAGTTGGGCAGATACCAGGTGACGCAGGCGGAGTATGAAGCTGTAACAGCTATCAATCCCAGCTACTCCAAGGGCCCGCAACTCCCGGTCGAGGGTGTGAGCTGGGATGATGCACAGAAGTTTTGTGATGCGCTGAACCGCAAAGGGGACGGCTACCGTTATCGCTTGCCGTCGGAGGCGGAATGGGAATACGCGGCGCGCGCCGGAAACACTTCCTGCCGGTACGGCCCGTTGGTTGAAATTGCCTGGTCCCGTGACAATTCCGCCAGTAAATCCCATCCCGTGGGCGAGAAAAAGCCGAATGCCTTTGGATTGTGTGACGTGCTGGGGAACGTCTGGGAGTGGGTGCAAGACTGGTACTCGCTGACGTATTACAGCCGCAGCCCGGAATCCGACCCGCAGGGTCCGGACAGCGGAGAGTATCGTTTGGCGCGCGGCGGTTCCTGGCGCGGAGTCGTCCGGGGACACGCGCGTGTTTCCTCTCGTTACATGCTCAAGCCCAACGTACGGAGCATTGTGGTCGGGTTCCGCTGTGTGCGCGAACGGGTTCCGTGACGATTTTCTGGCCCGGGTGCAATTTCTTGCGGCGAGCTAGCGTACTACCTGATCAGGAGGGAACCCATGCGAACAATTCTGCGAATCGTGATGATCTGTCTGCTGGTCTCGGCCGGAGCCACCTTGGCTCAGGAGAAACCGGCCGCGCCGGCCCCGGAAAATCCGCTCAGCACGTGGAACAAGAAGGCCTATACAAGGGTGAAGGACATCCTGCTGCGTTCCGCCGAGAAAGTGCCCGAGGAGAACTACAGCTTCAAGCCCACGGATGCGGTCCGCAGCTACGGCCAGATCATTGGACACGTAGCGGACGCGCAGTACCTGTTCTGCTCCCTCGCGCTCGGGGAGAAGAATCCCGGGTTGGACATCGAGCACACCAAAACATCCAAAGCGGATCTGATAGCGGCGCTGAATGCCGGGTTCGCGTACTGCGACAAAGCCTATGACGGCATGACGGACGCGTCGGCGGCGCAGACGATCAAGCTTTTCGGGAATGACGCGCCGAGGCTGAGCGCGCTGACGGTCAACAACATGCACAATATGGAACATTACGGCAACCTGGTTACCTACATGCGGCTGAAGAACATCGTTCCGCCGAGTAGCGAGGCGCCGCCGCAGGCTCCGCCACAACCGAAAAAGTAACCTGTCTCTAGTTCATTCAAAAAGATCCCGTCTGCTACAACCCGCCATGCGAGAGGGTCATCCCGACGATGACTCGGGGCCCTCCGCTGCGCCCAAACCCACCAGACCTAACGGACAGGTTATTGGCGGGATACAAGGGGATAGATTGGAGTTGTCTAAGGACCCTCCCACAGGCAGTATGGTACTAGAACTACGCCCAATGGGGGCAATCTATCAGGAGGGTAAGAAATGCGTAACTTACTGATTTTGTGTGGGGTTATTTTAATTGCGGCGAGTGCCGCCCAGGCTCAGGAAGGCAAGGGTTTTGATGTCACCGGCAATTATCAGTATGTTCGTTTCAATCCGGGCAATGGCGCCTCTGGCGTAAATTGCCAGGGTGGTTCGGGCACGGCTGCGGGCTATCTGACTGCCTCGTTTGGTATCGTCGGCGAGTTCGGAGCGTGTAAGGTCACTGGGCTGCCATCCGGCGCAAGCGCGCACGCGATGGATTACCTCTTCGGTCCCAGGGTGTACTTTCATTCTCATGGTCGCGTGTATCCGTTCGTTCAGGGGCTTTTCGGCGGCGAACGGCTCTCAGCCGGCCTCAGCGGTGTAGGCTCGGGGTCGACGAATGCGTTTGCGGCAGCAGTGGGCGGCGGAGCAGATGTGACCCTGACGCGTCACGTCTCCCTGCGGGCTGTTCAGGTCGATTATCTTTACACTCATTTCGGTGGCGCTTCGCAGAACAACTTCAGGGTGCAGAGCGGCATCGTGTGGCGCATCGGCAGGTAGTTCGCAGCCTACGCGCCATAGCGAAGAATGGATCGATAACGGCGGGCTTAGGCCCGCCGTTTTTTTTACGAAGGCGCGCTTTCTGATTGTCCGATTTTGTAGTGGCCAGCCTTTAGGCTGGTAATCCGAAACCCGCGAAAAGCAAAAGCACCGACCCATTCCTCCGTCAGGGCAAGCCTGAAGGTCGGCCACTACACAACGAGCGAAGAGCGGCCCACCCTTTCGAAAACCGAAAGGGAAGGCCACCCAAGAGGTTTTTCCGAATTGAATGCGCCACCCGCGGCTCAAGTTTCAGTGCGGATTTGTAATCCGCATCTAGGACAGGAATAACGGTATCCTTGCATGAACACGAAATAGAGGACGCCGGGGAGTATGAATAGGCAGAGCAAGATGAGTCCAACAAGTATCGAACCACGAGCAACTTTTTTCGGTGGTCCCTGATAGCGACAATTCGGGTTGGGGCAAATGATGTCACCCGGCGCGAGAATGGACACGCTCGGCCCGGTTGGCAAAGCATTTCGCTTTTCGAGAAATTCGCCACAGTGTTTGCACTTCTTAGCAGACGCCAATATTTGTTCTGCGCAAAATGGGCACCGGATTGTCGCATCGGGAGCAACCTGCGGTCCTCCGTGTGCGCTGCAAAAATCAGAAGCACTTCCGATTGGCAGAGGTGTTCCACAACGACCACAGAAATTTCCCACGTTTAACCTCCAGGGGGAAACCGGGGACAGACGAAAAATTGTATTGTGTTTTGGGGGCTTTATAGATTCGAAGGGAACATCCCGCCTGCCCCCGATTCCCCGGCCAACATTACTGCGCCCAATTCTTTAATAGTGCGCGTGATAGTATCGGGATTTTTCTGAGTTCAGAGGCTTTGAACTGGCTGCCATCTGCGGGCATTATCTGTTTGATATTGGGACGTCGACGAAATCCGGTGAATAACGAGTAGTCCAGCATATACGCTTCGTAACGCTCACCAGCCTTATGGGGGGTAATTGTCTTGTGTAACACATGG
>DATLVJ010000360.1:0-2898 GCA_035577585.1 Candidatus Limnocylindrales bacterium | reverse complement strand
CTCTCTTTGAAACGCTTATCGCCTGCATTGAAGAGAAAGTTCCAATCGAAGGATTAGCGGAAAAACGACGGCGGTTTCTGTTGACGGGCGGGTTCCCCGAGCTACTACTTGGCCCGAAACAATGGTCTGAAGGAGATGAAGAATCTCCTCTACTCCATGCGCAACGAGTTCTCCGGACAGATGCGGTTCAGAGCGCCGTCTATAAGGACATTCCGCAGGCGTTCGGGGTCGATAATCCGATGCTCCTTGAACGTTTGCTTTACACGCTCGCTGGCCAACTCACGGGCATTCTTTCGCCAAATTCAATTTGTAGCGGTCTGCAAATGTCGCAACCGACTTTTGACCGTTACCTGTCGTTTCTCGAACATGCTTTTCTGGTTTTCACCCTGCCAAATTACTCTGGCAATGAAACATCCGTGCAGAAACGGGGCAGAAAACTCTATTTCGTTGATGGTGCGGTTCGCAATGCCGCGCTTCAGCGCGGGTTAGCACCGCTAGACGACAACGCCGAAATGGGATTGCTGGTCGAAAATCTAATCGCGGGGCACCTCTACTCCCTCAGTCAGCAAACGCAAATTCGCCTGTACCATTGGCGAGACAAAGACGAAGAAGTGGATTTGATTTACGATCATCCAACCTCGCCGATGGCATTTGAAATTTCGATCGCGCCACAGCATCATCGCTGGGGATTGATAGCGTTCGCAGAACGCTACAAGAAATTTAGAGGCAGATGCTTCTTAATAACTCCGGGCTCCGAGCCGAAAATGCCACAGCCGAAAACGATTAATGAAATCGGACAAATGCCCCTCGACCTGTTCCTATTGGCTGTAAGCGCGCAGGCTGAAAAAGAACTCGAAAAGAATCTTGCCCCATCCTGCCCATAACCGAAGGTCTGGTGCTGAATTCAACCGCCGAAACTGATTTTGGTCCACAGCCGCGCCGTTAGTGTAACCGGTTATTTTCCGTTGCTTTCTTTTCTTGCTCCGGTTAGACGGCCCAACCCGAATCCGCCAGCGAGGCCACCGCTCAGACCAATCACCAATGTGATGATCTTTTCTGCGTATTGAGCCTTGTCGAAATAAAGGAATAACCAGCATAGCGAAAAAACGAGAAACAATACAGCGCCGATAACAACAGTCGCATAAATTTTAGAATGCCAATCGCCGGTACGATCTAGTTTCTTTAACTCAAATTCATGCTCATCTTTTTTGCACTGCGCGGCGATCGCCTGACTAAGTATTTCCGGGTTGACATTCTTCAGGATTGGATCTTCAGCAGGATTTACCTGTAACTGCATCATTTGATGTGTTTGCAGCGCCAACCGTTGAGCGACTGGCTGAATCTGCGCCATGATCTCCGGGGGAATAGGAGGCGAGCCAGGAAGCGGTGTCGGCGGCGGCACGACATTTTTCGGCGTATTGGTTAAAGATGGTTCGGTAGTCGGTGCTACTGAACTTGGCGGCGTCTGGCCAAGAGTAAGAGAAGCCGGTTCCTGGGACCCTTGGTTGTCTTGCGGGGGCATTGCTTAAAGCTCCAAGGATCAGATTACGGATTTGCCCAACATACTGGCCAACTGTTCTAAAATGGCCAATCGCCATTGAAGTAATGTTGGGATACAATTCGTCCACAAGCATCACTTTACAAATTTCATCAACATAGGTAATCACAAAAGCAATTTGTACTGGTGTCAAGTCTGGCGACTTGGCAAGCGCGTCAAAATGGTCGCGAATTCGATTGATATCTGCTGATTGCATGACAAAAACCTAGTCGATTGAATGAAATAGCGACGACCGTTCTGCGAAGAATCTCCGTATTTCCATTAGTTTTTAAGTCTGTTTAATTATGAAGTGACTTCGGCAAGCTATGCTGCCAACGGCAGCATAGCCTGCCTCAGTATATATGTCAATAGGTGCATATATGTCAATAGGTGCGAGATATTTCCAGCTGTGCGAAATTGGTTTTTGGTGATTTTGGCTGTGTGGCGGAATGGTAGTGGGATCGGGGTTGAGAAGTGGTTCGGTCCGTATCAAAGCCGCGCAACGAAACCTCGCGCAGCGCAACGAAAGCGGGCAGCGCGGGCCGGGTTTCGGTGCAAAGTCCAGTGTCACTCATTGCCGGTTCCCCTTGCAACTACATGAGCCCCAGCGATACGTCTTTCCCCCAAGCCTTCGCTCCAATGCCGAAATCCGCTGCGTGATCCGCTTGCGTTTCTCGCGCAGTCGCACCAGCTTGCGGTAGAGGCAGGATGCCTTGCTCATAGCGTGCATAGCCCCTGTTGCGCCGCCAAACAAATCGTAATCGGCTTGATCTGCCAATGGCACTTCTCCCACGCCGGCACGATCAGCCCATGCCGCGCCAGTTGTCGCAACGCCAACAGCGAGCGGACGCCATCGGGCTTCGCCGTGAACGCCATACCGCCGCGGATCAACGGGCAGCCGAGAATCGAGCGCAAGCAATCGCGGGCCTCGCGAGAAATGCCGTCGATGTCAACCGGCCGTCGCTTGGGCGCCGATGCCTCTTGGCTCATCGAGGGCGGATGCACGCAGCGCAGGGCCGCGTCGTGCAGGCTCATGTGTTCCATGTCAGAATCCTTCCTTGGCTGGCAGGTTCAACTGCCGGTATGTCTCGTGCGCCCACGTCTGCCAATCTTCATTGCGGCGAACGGCGTCTTCGTGTGGTTGTGGCTGGTACAGCTCGTACTCCGCGTGAGCGAAGTAGCCGCCGCGACCGCGGCCGGCGCAGATATGCACCATGCCGTGGTCAGCGACCTTGCGATAGACGAAAATCTTCTCGTGCGGCTGTGGCGAATCGGTCACCTGATCGAGCGCATCCCACTCCTCGCGGCCTTTCTTGCAAATGGCAATGGCGAATGTCGGATCGCGGACAACGCGCAGGAAC
>DATLVJ010000359.1:0-5439 GCA_035577585.1 Candidatus Limnocylindrales bacterium | reverse complement strand
CTGGAGGCTGGGGTGTCCCGCGAGCGGCGGGATTTTTTGTTTGTGCTGGTGGTGCCGCTGGTGTTTGCAGTTCCCTTTCTGGTGTTTTCGATTCCCGGAGGATTTTTTGCGGACCGGTTCAGCAAGCGGAGCGTGACGATCTGGACCAAGGTGCTGGAAGTTTTGACGATGGGGTTTGTGACGTACGCGCTGTGGCAGAACCGGCTTGGGCTGGCAGCGGTGGCGCTGTTTTTTGTGTGCACACAGGGAGCGATATTCGGGCCGTCGAAGTATGGATTGATTCCGGAACTGCTGCCGACGAGCCGGCTGAGCTGGGGCAACGGGGTGATTGAATTATGGACGCTGGTGGCGGCGATTGGGGGAACGCTGGCGGGGGGATTTCTGGCGCACACATTTCGCGGACGGCAGGAGTGGTCGGGGATTTTTCTGGCCGGGCTTTCGTTGATTGGATTGTTGATGAGTTTGGGAATTACGAAGGTGCCGGCGGCGGACAAGAAGCGGGAGTTTGCGTGGAACTGGGCGAAGGAGTTTTTTGAAGAGATTGGAAGGATGCGGCGGGATGCGGTGCTGTGGGTGGCGGTGATTGCGAACACGTTTTTCTGGTTTTTGGGGGCGATCCTGCTGCTGAACATCGTGTTATATGCGACGGACGTGCTACAGGTGGATGAGGCGCGGAGCAGTTATCTGCTGGCGGCGCTGAGTTTGGGGATTGGAGCGGGAAGTTATATCGCGGGAATTGCGTCGGGAAAAAAGATTGAGATGGGGATGATTCTGCCGGGGTTGACGGGGATTGTGCTGGCCACGGGGGCGTTGTTTGCGCCGGGGCTGGGGTACGAGGCAGTGATGGGGCTGCTGTTTGCGCTGGGAATCAGCGCGGGATTTTTTGTGGTGCCGGTGAACGCGCTGATCCAGAACCGGCCGAGGCCGGAGGTGAAGGGGCGGGTGATTGGCGCGGCGAATTTGCTGTCGTTTGGAGGAATTGCGCTGCAGCCGGTGGTGCAGTACGGGATGCTGCGGCTGGGGCATCCGGACCCGGGACACGTATTTCTGATTTGTGCGCTGGCGTGCGTGGGAATGGCATTTGCGCTGGCACGGATGCTGCCGGAATTGTGGCCGTGCGCACTGCAGTGGACGCGTTTGCGGCAAAGGGCTAGTGTATAGACGGGGCTGCTGAAGGGGCTGCGGGACACCGCGGTTACGGCCTCAAGAGCAAAAACATGGCTACCGGAAACATACTTCCCGGCTCAGTGGGTGAGCAGCGGGGACTGACATATTGGATGGAGCGCGTGCTGGAGGAGTTGGAGGAGGTGCGTTCGGCGCCGGAAGCGGACGCGGTGCATGATTTACGCGTGGCGCTGCGAAGGTGCCGGTCGCTGGCGGCGGTGATGGAGGAAGTGGATCCAGATCCGGGTTGGCCGGAGATGCGGAAGATCGGAAGAAAACTTTTCCGGCAACTGGGAAAACTGCGGGATACGCAGGTGCTGGAAGAGTGGGTTGAGAAATTGGGAAGCGAGAAAGACGTGGTGCGGGGGCGGCTGCTGGCGAACCTGAAGAAAAATGAAACGGCGGAGAGAGAGGCGGCGCTGCGGGCGGCGGGAAAGTTTGACGTAAAGGTCTGGAAGAGTTTTGAGCGGGCGCTGGGGCACCGAGCGCGGGTGGTGGCGCCGAACAGCCTGGCGGCGAAGAGCCTGGCGCTGGAGAGGTTTCTGGCGGCGAGAGAGTTGCATATGCGGGCGCTGCGGACGGAGAAGGCGGAGCCGTGGCACGCGCTGCGAATTGGGGTGAAGAGATTTCGATACACGGTGGAGGGATTGCTGCCGGAGTTGTATGAGAAATGGGGCGAGGATCTGAAGCGGGTGCAGGATGTTCTTGGCGAAGTACACGATTTGGATGTGCTGGCGAAGACGATTCTGCGAGTGGCTGGAGATGAACCGGAAGAGGCTCGCGCGGGATGGGAAGAGAGAATTGCGGCGGAACGCGAGCAGCGGCTGGAAGAATATCGCGAATTGAGCATGGGGGTACGGCGGATTTGGCAAGACTGGAAGCAAGGGCTGCCGCAGGGCGAGCAACTGGAAGCAGCGGCGATGGCGCGACTGCGGGCGACGGCGCGGGCGCTGGGGGCGAATCGCGGCAAGGCGGCGCAGGTTGGGCGGACGGCGATGAAGTTGTATCGGGAGCTTGGACGGTTAAATGCCGGCGAGGCGTTTACGGGGAAACAGTTCCGAAAAGTGATGGAGGCCGCGGCGCGATTGTGTGGGATTGGAGCGGGGCTGCGGGCGAAGTCACCTCAGAAAGCGGCGCGGAAATTCTTGCAGAGATTGCCGTTGCCGGTGGGGTGGACGGAGCCGGAGTGGGATTTGCTGGGGCTGGTGGTGAAGCATCACCGGGGAGAAGAACCGCGCGTAAAACAGAAAGGATATGGGCGGCTGACGAAAGAGGAGCGGCAGGCAGTTTGCGCGATGGCGGGAGTGTTGCGGCTAGCCAGGGTGCTGCCGAAGTGCGGCGTAGAATCTAACCAGGGATTACGGGTGGAGCGGTCGGTGGATGCCCTGATTCTGCGCGCGCCAGGATTGGTTGACAGCGAAATGGCAGCGGCCAGAGTGGCGGCGGGGAAACATTTGCTGGAGACGGTTTTGGACAGGCCGTTGATTGTACAGGCGGCGCCGGGTGTGCCGAAGATTGTGGAATTGCCCAAGCGGGAGGAAACGATGCAGGCGGCGGCTTCGGATTAGTTCAGAAATTCCTTTTGGGCTGGCGTTCTGCCGGCTGTTTCATTCAAAACTCAAAAAAGCTTTGCGGAATTCGTGGGTCGAGGGCGGGTTGAGGTGTTGCCATGGTCTCTCTACTCCATGGCCGACGTTCGCGCGGCGCGAACGGAAGAGAAAATCGGCCATTCCGGTCGGGATGACAATGCCAAGAACGGAGAAACCCAAGAGCACAGCCAGGAATGGCTGTGCCACGGGAGCGGCTCGCGGACTCGCAGGGCACGATTTATCGTGCCCCTACAGTTGAGAAGGAAGCGCGGATGAAGAAGACAGGCTGAAATGTGTTATGGGAAGGCAGCCGCCTCGTAACACCATTCGGGGGCTAACTGCGCGCCTCGGAAGGCGGCCGCTACAAAGTCAGGAGACACCCTAAGACCACAGGCTCAACCGTCTGTGGCAGGCGGGCCACTTGAAAGTGGCCGCTACGTGGGCGGGGATTGGTTAGCGGCCGGCTTTGCGGAGGAGTTTGGGGGTGGCTAGCCAGATTAGTTCGCCGCTGGGGGGAACCAGGCGTTTCAATTCGATCATGGCTACACCGGATTTTTTCAGGGAGGTCATGTGGTGGGTTGAGCCGAGCGAGGTGGCGATTAGATCGTCGAGGTGAGGGGCGTGGCCGAAAAGGAAGACGGCGGAGAGTTCTTTGTCTTTGGAAAGTTCGCGGAAGAGTTGGAGGGGTTCGGCGCCGGGGAGAAGTTGATCGGTTTTGCGAATTTTGTTTTTGGAGTAGGTGAGTTCGTCGGCAAAGATTTCGGCGGTTTGGTAGGCGCGAAGGTAGGGGCTGGAGATGAGGAGGTCTGGGACGGCGCCGATTTCGGAGACGCCTTTGGCGACCTGGCGGGTTTTCTCGATGCCTTCCTGGGTGAGGAAGCGATCGGGGTCGGGGGGACAGTTGGGGTCTTCGCGATCGACGGCGATGCCGTGGCGGACGATGTAGAGCTGCATGCGCGGTGGCTCCTGGGAAGAGTTTACTAGAGGAATGTTTTTTGTGGATGAATGCGAGGCGGTGGTGTCGTCGGAGTTAGGAGGAAGAGAAACAGGAGGGTTTAACGCAGAGACGCAGAGGGCGCAGAGAAGAGGAGAGGAAGAGATTAAGAGAAGAAAGAGAAGAGCTGTGGCGCTCTTGGATCGCAAGAGCCCACCCTTCGCAAAAAACGCGAAGGATGGGGCACCCTCAAGATCGTTTGTTGGGTGACGCGACGGAAATTCGAACAAAGCAGGCTACTACTGGTGGCGGGTGAAGTTGGAGGGGCGGAGGTAAAGGTGGGTGTGGAATTCGCGTTCGAAGAGGGCCGAGCTGCGTTCGGCGTCGCGAACGTCTTCGGCAGCGTCCCCCCGCACGCGGAGTTGAATGGTGACGGCACCGCGCTGGAAGGAGGCCTGGAGGTCCTGAATGCGCTGGCGGTGAGAGTGGTCGAGGCCTTCGGCGATGCGAAGGATGGCGGCGAGGCGGCGTGCGACGCGCTTGTCGCTGTTGTTGAGAGCGGAGTAAGCGGGGTGATCGGTGTTGGGAGTGGATTTGCGATTGTGATAGCGGACGACGGCGGCGACGATGTTGCGGTCGCGGCCTTCGAGGCCGGGGATGTCGCCATTGAGGGCGAGATATTCGCCGTGCTTGTGGTGGCCGCGATGGGTGATGCGATGGCCGATGTCGTGGAGGAGCGCGCCGGCTTCGAGTTCGACGCGGGCTTGGGCGGGAAGATGATGAAGCGGCTGCAAGGCGTCGAAGAGCATGACGCAGAGTTCGCGGACGTGCTCGGCGTGGCGCTGATCGTAATCGAAGCGGCGGGCGAAGCTGCGAGTGCCGATGATCATCTGGCGGGATTCGGAGTTGTAGCGGTGAGGTTCCTTGCGGGAGAAGGCTTCGCGGGCGATTTCCTGGAGGATGCCTTCGCGGATGCCGACGGTGGGTATGAGGAATTGACGGATGTTGAGGTAGCGGCCGAGGACGACAAATATGATGGCGGCGACGCCCATGACGTCGGCGCGGTCGCGGCGGACGCCGTAGGACTTCATCCGTTCGCGGAGATCGCGCTCGAGGATGTCTGGCAGGCGTTCGCGCAAGAGAGAAACATCGAGAGTCGGGAGACCTTCGCGGCGGGGGCCGGGAGCGACGTTGGAAAGAGTTTCGGCGTTGCCGCCGAGGGCGACGGCGAGTTGATCGACGAGATTAGGGCGATTGGGAAGGCGCGATTCGAGGAGGGCGCGAACGTAGCGGCGAACTTGTTCGGCTTGCACGGGACGAATTGCGCCGGGGATGCCGAGAGTGGTCATCAGGCGAACGGTGCCGACGGGAAGCTGGGCGCTTTGGAGAATGGAATGGTCGCGGAGGAGATTGATTTCGAGGCTGCCGCCGCCGAGATCGACAACGCAATTGGGAGGAGTTTCGGGGCCGAGAGCGGCGACGGCGGCTTCCCTGCCGAGGCGAGATTCTTCCTTTGCGGTGATGACTTCGAGGCGAAGGCCGGTGGCTTGTTTGACGCGATGAACGAGAGTGCTGCTGTTGCGTGCTTCGCGAGAGGCGCTGGTGGCGACAGCGCGATATTTTGTGACGCCGTACTCTTCCATGATTTCGTGGAGGTGGCGAAAGCCTTTGGTGGCTTTCTTGAGATTTTTTTCGCTGAAGCGGTGGCGGACGAAAACGCCTTCACCGAGGCGGAGAGGAAAGCGTTCATTG
>DATLVJ010000358.1:0-4163 GCA_035577585.1 Candidatus Limnocylindrales bacterium | reverse complement strand
TGGGTAACCATGCCCGGGAATACCGCGGAATCCTTCAAAGGCTCCGTCAGCGATTTGCCTTCTTCCAGCGATTTGCGCACCTGAAACAACGCCCGTTCCACAACCGCGTTGCCCGACGTCTTCGCCGTTATGTCCAGTCCTTCCAGAATCGGCACACCGGAGGAAATCAGCGTGCCCAGTGTCCGTGTGAACCTTGCCACCGCAATCTTGCGCATCAGTAGGCCCAAAACCGGCAGCTTCAGGATCACGGAATCCAGCGCGTACCGGCCTTGTGGAGTTCCGTACCATATTTTCAGTCCGAAAATGACTGCGGCGAGGCCCACCAGGATCAACAACCCAAAAATACTACCCACAAAGTTGCTCATCCCGATCACGATCTTCGTCGGCAGCGGCAGATCCACGCCCAAACCGGCGAACAACGTCGCGAAAATCGGCACCACCTTCCACAGCAACAGGATGATGACGCCCGCCGCGATCGTCAAAACGCCGATCGGGTAAATCAACGCCGATTTCACCGCTGCCTTAAGCTTTACGTTCTTTTCGATGTACGTCGAAAGGCGCTGCAAAATCGTGTCCAGAATACCGCCCGTTTCCCCCGCCTCCACCATGTTGCTGTAGAGCGGGTCAAACACCTTCGGGTACTGCTTCATCGCCGTGGATAGGTTGCTTCCGCCTTCCACCGCCGAGCGCGTGCCGGTCAACACCTTTTGAAACAGTTTATTCTCCTGCTGGCCCGCCAGAATTTCCAGGCACTGCACCAGCGGAAGACCTGCGTCGATCATCACCGAGAACTGCCGGGTGAACACCGCAAGTTCCTTGGCGGAGACTCCTCCTCCAAAGGTGGGCAAATTGAACTCCTTGCCCTTTTCCGACATCTTTGTCGGCGTAATCTGTTGGCGCCGCAGCAAACTCTGCAACTCCGCCTTGCTGGCGGCCGTCATTTCGCCAGTAACCGATCCTCCCGACCGATTCGTTCCTCGATAAGTAAATACCGGCATAACCTTTCCTCCTCAACTTCTAAAAATTCTATCCTTCCGTTTCCCGAAAACAATCCCTTAATGCTTCGAGCCAACCGGCGTCCGCCCGGCCGGCGCTTTCCCCGTTGATCCACCCGTCGTTGCCACTCCCCGGTTGATCATGTCCTGCAGTTCGTCGGGGTTCGACGAACGCGACAACGCCATATCCAGCGTGATCAGTTTCTGGAAATACGCGTTCGCCAGGCCCTGATTAAATGTCTGCATGCCCGTCTGTCCTGTGCCCGTCTGCATCGCCGAATACACCTGGTGAATCTTGTCTTCGCGAATCAGGTTGCGGATCGCCGGCGTCGGGATCAGTACCTCCATCACCATCAGCCGCCCCCGGTTGTCCGATCGAGGCAGCAGCGTCTGGCAAAGGATTCCCTCCAGCACCATCGAAAGCTGCGCCCGGATCTGAGGCTGTTGGTGCGACGGAAAAACGTCAATAATACGGTTGATCGTAGACGCGGCAGAGTTCGTGTGCAGCGTCGCAAACGTCAAGTGGCCGGTTTCCGCGATTCTCAGCGCCGATTCGATCGTCTCCAAATCGCGCATTTCGCCGATCAGCACCACGTCCGGGTCTTCGCGCAACGCCGCGCGCAGCGAGTTCGCGAACGAATGCGTGTCCGCGTGTACTTCGCGCTGGTTCACCAGGCACTTCTTGTGGTTATGCAAAAATTCGATCGGGTCTTCGATCGTAATCATGTGCTCTTCGCGTTCCGCGTTGATTTTGTCCAGCATCGCCGCCAGCGTCGTGGACTTCCCCGAACCTGTCGGCCCGGTCACCAGCACCAGCCCGCGCGGCTTGTCGCATAGCCCTTTCACCACCTGTGGCAGTCCCAACGCGTCGAATCCCTTGATCTCCCATGGAATGGTGCGGAACACCGCTCCCACCGCGCCGCGCTGGTTGAACACGTTGCCGCGAAAGCGCGCCAGATTCTTCAGTCCGAACGAAAAGTCCAGTTCCAGGTTCTCTTCAAACCGGTGCTTCTGCGCGTCCGTCAAAACGCTGTACGCCAGCGATTTCGTGTCCGCCGCCGTCAGCGGCGGCATGTCCAGCGGCCGCAAACGCCCGTGGACGCGCACCCGCGGCGCACTGTTCGTCGTGATATGAAGGTCGCTGCCTCCCATCTCGATCATCTTCTTCAACAATTCGCTCAGCGTTATTCCTGGCATTGCTGCACCCTTTCCTGCTTATAGAACCGTTTCGCGCAATACTTCTTCCATCGTTGTCTGGCCCAGCGCCACCTTGATCAGCCCGCTGCGCCGCAACGTAATCATTCCCTGTTCGATCGCCTTCTTCTTCAGTTCCAGCGCCGAAGCGCCCACCAGGATCAACTCGCGCAATTCATCGTTTATTTCCATCACTTCATACAGACCTGTGCGGCCCTTGTACCCATTCTTGTTGCAGGTTGAGCAGCCCTTCCCGTGATAAATCTTCGTCGTCTTCACTTCTTCCGGCGTATATCCCGCGTCAATCAGCGCCTGCTCCGGCACTTCCAGCTCTTCCTTGCAGTTCACGCAAATCCGGCGGACCAGGCGCTGCGCACAAATCAGGTTCACCGAAGTCGCCACCAGGAACGGCTCAATACCCATGTTCATCAAACGGCTGATCGTCGATGGCGCATCGTTTGTGTGCAGCGTCGAAAGCACCAGGTGGCCCGTCAACGCGGCTTTCACGCCGATTTCCGCCGTTTCAAAGTCGCGAATTTCGCCGACCAGAATAATGTTGGGGTCTTGCCGCAAAAACGCGCGCAACGCCGCCGCGAAGTTCAACCCGATCTGTTCCTTCATCTGCACCTGATTGATTCCCGACAACTGGAACTCGACCGGGTCTTCCGCGGTCATAATATTGGTGTCCACCTGGTTCAAACGCGCCACCGACGAATACAAGGTGTTCGTCTTACCGGAACCCGTCGGCCCCGTAACCAGCACCATTCCGTACGGTTTCAAAATGTTCCGTTCGAATTTCTTCAGCGACTCCGGCTCGAATCCCAGCTTGGTCATGTCCAGCCGCAGGTTTTCCTTGTCCAGCAACCGCAGCACGATCTTTTCGCCGTACAGCGTCGGCACCGTCGAAACGCGGAAGTCCAGTTCCTTCTTCTTCCCGTCCGCCTTGTACTTGATCATGATGCGGCCGTCTTGCGGCAATCGCTTTTCCGCGATGTCCAGCTTCGCCATGATCTTCATGCGGCTCGTGATCGCGTCCCGCAGCTTCATCGGCGGATTCATCACCGTCTGCAAAACGCCGTCAACTCGGAACCTCACCCGCATTTCCGTTTCGTAGGGCTCCACGTGAATGTCGCTCGCGCCCCGCTTCACCGAGTCCGTCAAAATCAGGTTCACCAGCTTGATGATCGGGGCTTCTTCCGCGGCCTTCTCCAGCGAAGCCGCGTCCAGTTCCTGCTCTTCCGCCGCCAGTTCCAGTTCCTGGTCTTCGTCCACCAGGTCCTTCATCAGGTTGCTTAACTCTTCGTGGCTCGCATTTCCGCCGCCGTAAAACCTGCCGATCGCTTCGCCAATCGCCGATTCCGACGCCACCACCGGCTCCACGTTAAACCCGGTCATGAACTTGATGTCGTCCATCGCGAAGACGTTCGTCGGGTCCGTCATCGCAATCGTCAGCACCGAGCCCACGCGCGAAAGCGGCACCACCTGGTAGCGCAGCGCCGTATCCTGCGGAATCAGTTTTATGACGTTGGGATCGATTTCGTAATATTTCAGGTTTATCGAGGGCACGCCGTACTGCCGCGAAAGCACACCGGTGATGTCATCATCGGTGATGAACCCCATCTTCGTCAGGCAACTCCCCAACTTTCCGCCGTTCGAACGCTGAAATTCCAGCGCCTTATCCAGTTGGTCCTGGGTGATGAGGCTTTCCTTTAGTAGAATTTCGCCTAGACGGACAGACATCCGCAGCGCTCCCTAGAAATCGTGCACCCAACGCCAAACATAGCAAACACGCTGCGCGCACGGTGCCCGATTTTGTCACCCCGTTGTGAATTCGCTAATACCTGTCCAATTGAGCAGGGTCCCAAACGCAAGGTCAGTGTCGACTTCTTGACTTGCCCGCGTGCCGCCGATATCGTGCGAATGAGATGTGTACCAGCCCCACTTTGCCAGTGCCGCCCCTCGCAACCACTTCGC
>DATLVJ010000357.1:0-8623 GCA_035577585.1 Candidatus Limnocylindrales bacterium | reverse complement strand
TCAAACCGGCGAAATCGAGATGCGGGAGTGTCAGCACACGCTCTGCAAGTTCCGGTAAGTCCGATTCGGAGACGCCGCTTTTCGACTCTTCGCCGCCCATGTGCACCTCGATGAGGATACGAAGTTTCGCTCCGCTTCCCTTCTCCGCCTGGGCGCGATCGAGCCGCTGGGCCAAAGACCAGTCGTCCACCGAATCGACGGAGTGAAACGCTTTCGCGGCGCGAGCCGCTTTGTTGCTTTGCAGGTGGCCGATGAGATGCCAGGTAGCCTGAAGATCGGCGAGCGCGCCGAGTTTCCCCTCCCACTCCTGGACGCGGTTTTCGCCAAAGTGGCGGAGCCCGGCGTCACAGGCTTCACGAATCGCTTCGGCGGGATGCGTTTTGGAAACGCCGACAAGGAGAATCTCTTCCGGATTTCTGGAGGCGCGGCGCGCGGCATCCGCAATTTTTTGCCGAACCAGATGGAGATTCTCGCGGATTGTTGAGATGTTCGCCATGTCCGGCCAATAAAATCCTAACATGGCCATGGAGCTATGCCTGGCAGGGCTTTGAGAGCCTTGTGAACCAGAGGGCCATTGCAGGTCCGGCATCGAGCCGATACACTGTCTGGCACCGGTGGACTGCCCCTGCCAAGCACGGGAGACATGACAAAACGCGGATTGCTGATTGCTATCGAAGGAATCGACGGTAGCGGAAAACACACGCAGGCCAAACTTCTCGAGCATTCCCTTCAAGGCCTCGGCTACAAAGTTTATTCCACGGGATTTCCCCAGTACGAATCGTGGTTTGGGACGATGGTGGGGAAATTTCTGAACGGGGATTTCGGGCCGTTGGAGAACGTGGACCCGCATTTCACGGCACTGCTATACGCGGGTGACCGATTCGAGGCCAAGCAGAGGCTGGAGGCGTCGCTGAACGAGGGCAAGATCGTTCTGGTTGACCGCTACATCGGGTCAAACCTGGCCCACCAGGTCGCCCTGGCCAAGCCCGAAAAAAGGGCTGAGTTCCTGCGCTGGATCGAGCACCTGGAATATTCCATCTATGGCCTGGCGCGGGAAAATCTGATCCTGTACTTGCGCGTGCCGCCAAGCCAGGCCCAGAAACTGGTGGCGCAAAAAACTGAGCGCAAATATACGGCAGCCAAGCACGACATTCTGGAGAAAGATTTACGGCACCTGGAAGACGCGGCGGAAATGTACGACATGCTTTCGCGGAGCCGGCCGTGGGCCACGATTCAGTGCTACGATTCCGGCAACAGCGGACTGCGGATGCCGGAGGATATCGCGAAGGAATGTCTGCAGGCGGTGAAACCCCTGCTGGAGAGCTGGAAAAAAGGCTGAACGATGGGCTTTTCCGAATTTCTGGGCAACGAGCCGATGGTTGCCGCCCTGCGCGGCGCGTTGCGAGCGGAGCGCGTGCCCCACGCGATGCTCTTCACGGGGCCGCGAGGCGTGGGGAAATTCACGCTGGCGCGAATGTTTGCCCAGGCCGCCAACTGCGAACGGCTGAAAGATGATTTCTGCGGAGAATGCGCCACCTGCCAGCGGATCGGGCTGCTTGCCAACCTGGATGACCTGATCGCGCAGGGATTGGCGGAGCGCGGAGAGAGCGCGGATGCGGCGACCGTGGAACGCGTACCGCTGATTCTGCAGAGCCACCCCGATGTGTGGGTGATGGTGCCGGACCCGGTAAGGCTGAAGAATCCAGTGGCTCGGCCGGTCCTGCGTATCGGACAACTTCGCGCGGTTCAACGCGCGGCCTATTTTCAGCCGATGGGACGGCGAAGGGTGTTTATCCTGGATGGCGCGGAAACGATGCGGGCGGATGTTTCGAATGTTTTTCTGAAGATTTTGGAAGAGCCCCCCGGTTCGGCGACGCTGATTCTGACGGCACCCTCTCCGTTTAACCTGCTGCCCACCATTGTTTCGCGCTGCATGCAATTTCACTTTGCGCCGCTGCCGCAGGCGGAGGTTGAGAGCATTTTGAAGTCGAAAGGAACGCTGAAAACCGCCGACATTAAGCTGGCCGCGCAACTCTCGGAAGGCAGCCCAGGCCAGGCGACCGAGATGAATGTGGAAGCGGTGGTGGAGAGGCGACGAGCGATTCTGCGGATTTTGGAGCACGCGGCGCGGGGACAGGGGTTCTCGCAGCTCTTCGCAGCGAGTAATCAGCTTGCGAAAGATCGTGAATCGTCGAGTGAAGATGTGCTCGGCGATTTCTATGGACTGCTTTCCGACGTGCTGGAATTGAGTGCGGGGCTGAAGGCGCCGCAACTGCGAAACCCGCATATGCGGAAGGAACTTGAGGCGCTCGCCCGCTTGGTGAATTCGGATTGGGTGATGCGCGCGATATCCGGAGTTGACGAAATAGCGGCAGGCGCGCGGCGAAATCTTAACCGTCAGCTTGGAATGGATGCGCTGGCCGCGTCGCTGTCACCTGCCGAAGCCGACTCGCCGTCCCTGCGATAGCACGTCTATCTTTATTCCGTTTGCCGCGTCATAATAAACGAAACCCAACGCCCGCGCAGTGCATCACACATAGGAATCTTACCAATCCGGTTAAGGAGTAGTCATGGTGAACCGCCGCATGTACCGTCCCAGTTTTGCGGACGCTAAGGAACAGGCGCCTCCCCGCGCCATACACAACGGGCCCTCGCACAATAACAACGGGCCGGTTCCGAGCAAGAAACCTGCGCCACCCGAGGTGACACACGCGGAGAACTTCTATTGGGTCAAGCAGATGCAAGGGCGCACGCCGATGGTGGTGGTGCTGGAGACCGGGGAAGAGCTGCGCGGGGCCGTGGAGTGGTACGACCGCGATTGCATCAAGTTGACGCGCACCGGCGCGCCGAATCTGATGATCTTCAAGCGCTTCGTCAAGTATGTGTATAAGGACGGAGAAGAGTCCGCACAGGGCGGCGACGAGTAGCCGCTACTTCCTCAGGGTATTACCCCCAGCCGCTGAAAAGGTGAGTAGCGCCTTTGCCGCCAGTGTGCCGGTTTCATTGAAAATCTCACATTCGGTAACGATGAAGTTGCGCCCCTTGCGCAGGACGCGGGCGTCGGCTTTCACGCGGCCGCCCGGCACCGGCTCCAGATAATTGATCTTCAATTCGAGCGTTGCAATCTCCACGCCTTTGGGTACTACGGTGTAGGCGGCAATGGCCGCGGTGGTGTCCGCGAGCGCAGCGAGGATGCCGCCATGGACCACGCCGTGGATCTGTTTGTGGCGCGAGCGGACGTCGAGGCGAAAAATGGCGCGGCCGTCGTGAACACTCTCGACGTCAAAGCCTAGCAGTTCGGAGGATTTGCTCTCCTTCATGCGGCGGCGAACCAACTCCGTGACGTGCTTTTCCTGCGGGGTCATTTTTCGCGACATTCGGGTCGGCCTCTTTCAGTAAGCGGTCACTCCACCATCCACGGGAATTACGGTTCCGGTCATCCATGAGGATTCGTCAGAGGCGAGGAAGACGGCCAGGCCGGCGATATCGTGGGGCTTGCCGAAGCGGCCGAGGGGGATCGAGGCCAGACGGCTTTCGCGAGCCTGGCGGCCGCCTTCGGTTTCGGCGAAGAGGTTCTGGGTCATGTCCGATTCCACGATGGAGGGGCAAAGGCAGTTCACACGGATGTGGTCGCTGGCGTGGTCGAGGGCCATGGCGCGGGTGAGCATCGTGACTCCGCCTTTGGAGGCGCAATAGGCGGCGCGGTCGCGGATGGCGACGATTCCCAGTACGGAGCCCACATTGATGATCGAGCCGCCACCGGCGCGGCGCATGGCGGGCAGTACGGCACGAGACATAAGAAAGGGTCCTTTTACGTTGGTGGCCATTACGTGATCCCAATCGTCTTCGGCGATGGATTCCACGGTAGAAACGCTAAGCGCCCCGGCATTATTGACCAGAACGTTCACTTTTCCAAAGGCAGCTTCGGCGGATTGGACTGCCCGATCCGTGTCAGAGGCTTTGGTAACGTCGCATTCGAGTGCCAGCGCGGAACAGCCCGCCTGCTGCAGCAACTGAAGAGTCTTCTCGAGCTTGTTTTTGCGCCGCCCGGCAATGGCGACCTGCGCCCCCTCGCGGGCGAAAGCCAGGGCAATGGCCTGCCCAATGCCGGTCCCCCCACCCGTAATCAAGGCGCTTTTCCCGGCCAGGCGTGTCACGTTCTCTCCTCCCCCTACGTCTAATCGGTGTACCATGCGGCAGGCAACATGGTACGCCAGTTTGGCGGACGGATCGTTTCACACAACATCTATGCGCATCGGCATCACAGGGTATCCCACCTACGGTGGGTCGGGGGTAGTGGCAACGGAGCTTGGCCAGGAGTTGGCCGCCCGGGGCCACGAGGTGCATTTCATCACCTATGCGCCGCCGATTCGGATGAATCCCAACGATCCTCGCATTCATTTCCACCAGGCGGAGGTGGTTTCCTACCCGTTGTTTGACCACTCGCCCTATACGCTTTCGCTTGCCGTGAAGATGCTGGAAGTGTTTGAGAAGGAAGCGCTGGACATATTGCATGTCCACTACGCGATTCCGCATTCGGTCAGCGCATTGCTGGCCCGGCAGATGGCCGCGCCGCGGCGGCTGCCGTTTATCACCACGCTGCACGGCACGGACATTACGCTGGTCGGCAACAACCCGAATTTTTTGCCGATTACGCGGTATTCGATCGAACAGAGCGATGGGGTGACTTCGATTTCGCGGTATCTGCTGCGGCAAACGATTAAAGAATTCGGAATCAAGCGGCCGATCGAAGTGATCCCGAACTTTGTGAATTGTGATTTATATGTGCGGAAGCCGGACCCGAAACTGCGGGCGGAGTGGGCGCCGGATGGCGAACCAATCCTGATGCACCTTTCGAATTTCCGGCCGGTGAAGCGCATTTTGGACGCAGTTGAGATATTTGCCCTGGTGCGTGAGAAAATGCCGGCGAAGCTGGTGATGATCGGCGATGGGCCGGATCGGGAGCCGGCGGAAGCGCTGGCGCGCACTCGTGGAGTGGAAAAAGACGTACTGTTTTTGGGGAAACAAAACGGGATTAAAGAAAAGCTGGGACAAGCCGATTTGTTCTTGCTGCCTTCGCAGTTGGAATCGTTCGGACTGGCGGCGCTTGAGGCGATGGCTTGCGAAGTGCCGGTAATCGCCACGAATGTCGGTGGCGTTCCGGAAGTGATAGAGAACGGGGTGGACGGTTATCTGGTGGAACCCGGCGACGTGAAGACCGCGGCGAAGTATGCGATTGACCTGCTTTCGCGGCCGGACCGCGGACGCGAGATGGGGCAACTGGCGCGCCTCAGCGCCAAGAGAAAGTTCTGCGCCAATGACGTGATTCCGATGTACGAAAGTTATTACGAGCAGGTCCTCACCAGCGCTTACTCCGCAAAGGCCGCACGTTAAGCGATCGTTGGCCGAAACATTCAACAAATTGACGTCCTGAGGCCCCGATGCCGATCGAGGCGGAAGGATATCAACGTCGAATATTTGCGAGATGGTAGGGTTGAGATCCTTCGCGGCGCAAACTGCGCGCCACTCAGAATGACAATTTCATGTTAGGTCTAGCTCCTGCGGGGCACGGAGCACTCGGCGCGGTTTGCGGCGGCGCAACTGCGTTGGGCGGCGACCCAGCGATAGCCGGAGCGCAGCAGGTTCATCGCGCCGGGGAGTTTTGCGAACCAGACCAGCGGACGACCCCACCAGATTTCGCGGGCGACGGCTACGACGGCATCGGCGCCGCCGTATTGCTTACCGTCGGAGAGAAGGAATCGCAATTCCATCAGCAGCGCTTCCCTGTTCATGCCGAGCAAGGCGCTTACGCGGGGATCCTGCAGCGGGGCTACGGCCATTCCGCGCCGCCTGAGAATTGGGGCGATCCAGCGGGCGCTGCGGGTGCAGAAGCGGCAATCTGCGTCGAAGAAGAGCCAGCCTTTGGCGTGGGGTCCTTTGCCGTCGGTGTATTCGTTTGCCAGCGAAATCATGGTGAGCCTTTTCTCCGCAGATCTCTGTGCCCTTTGCGTCTCAGCGCTATCTTCCTGCAAATTCGCCCGCCGCGGACGGCGGCCGCTACAAAACCGATTGCCCCTCAAACGGCTTTCTTTTTGTCGCTGCCGAGGAGGGTGATGACTTTGCCGCGCAACTTGCCCACTCCTTTTAGTGCGCCCACAGGCATGCGGAGAATCTCTTCGAACAGGCCGCTCATAATGGTCAGGAAATCGAGCATGGATTCGAGGCGCTCGCGGGTATAGGCGTCTCCGGCGGGCGCGGCCTTAATTTCCTGGACGCATTCGGCGAGGACACGGAGCGTTGGATCGATCTCGCGGCGCTTGCGCTCTTCGGAGACGGTGCGAAAGATTTCCCAGACGTCCTTGGTGGTCTGAAAGTGATCGCGGCGGTCGCCGAGGACGTGGACCAGGCTGACGATACCCCAACCCTGCAGTTCGCGGAGGCTGGTGCTGACGTTGGAGCGGGCCACAGACAAAGTGGCCGAAATCTCGTCGGCGGGCAAAGGATGCGGGGAAAGGAAGAGCAGGGCGTGCACCTGGGCGACAGTGCGATTGATGCCCCACTTGGTGCCCATTTCGCCCCAATGGAGGATGAATTTCTGGGCAACGGGGGTGAGTGTCGGTTTGGTTGTGTCAGTCATTTCTGTTATGACAGAATATACAGAACTGACGCGCGGGTGTCAAGGGGATTTTTGGATGGATGGAAGTGGACGTTAGCCGCAGAAGGGCTGGCCGATCTGAAGTTCGGCCACTACAAAGTCAACTGCGCCGCCCCGTAAAACCATCCGGAGTCCAAGCGACGGACCTCGGAAGACGGCCGCTACAAAAGCGGGAGTTGGTGATTGGGAGTTAGAAGACGCTGACTTCGGGGATGGCGGGGGCCAGTTCGGGGACATCGATGCGGATGGTGGTTCCCTGCCCTTCGTGGCTTTCGATGTCCAACTGAAAATCTTCGCCGTAGAGGACGCGCAGGCGTTCGCGGACGTTGCTAAGTCCTATGCCTTCTACATAGACATGGGGCATTTTTTCTTCGGAGATGCCGACGCCGTTGTCGGCGATTTCGATCTGCAGACGGCCATTTCTGCTGGTGGTGCGGAGGAGGATGCGGCCGCCTTCGAGTTTGGGAGCGAGACCGTGTTTCAGGCTGTTTTCGACCATGGGCTGAAGAAGCATACTGGGGATAAAGGTTTCGAGAGTCACTTCGTCGATTTCTTTGACGATGTCGAGATTGTCGTGGCCAAAGCGGGCGACTTCGATGTCGAGATAGTCGTCGATGAAAGAAAGCTCCTCGCGCAGGGGCACAAAGGTTTCGTGCTTGCGCAGCAGGCGTCGGAGGATGTTGCTGAGCTTCAGAACGACGCCGCGGGCGGAATCGGGATCGATGCGGATGAGCGCGGACACGGTGTTGAGCGTGTTGAAGAGGAAGTGCGGATTGATCTGGCTGGAGAGCGCATCCATCCTGGCGCGCAGCAGGAGTTGCTGGTGGCGCTCGAGGTTCATCTCGATGCGGGTGTTGTTCCAGATTTTCAGTGGCGAAGCGACGGACATCAGCG
Organism: Candidatus Limnocylindrales bacterium; assembly: GCA_035577585.1. GTDB lineage: Bacteria > Acidobacteriota > Terriglobia > Acidiferrales > UBA7541 > Acidiferrum. Next base: position 1,074 of record DATLVJ010000357.1, on the reverse strand, counting down.
TGGCGATGAGGACCAGGGCGAGCTGCCAGTTCCACTGGGGGTCGAGCGCGAAGAGCCACTTGGCCCTGGTGGCTTCGACGAGGGCGACGCGGCCGAGTTCCAGGCCGACGCAGGTGAGGAGCGGCAGCATCTCCCACATGATTTCGGTGTCGCGGATCATGCGCATAAGCGCTTTGGGAATATTCAGAAACGTGAAGGGGCCGAAATTCCAAAGGGCTTCCTTGTCGGGAATCACCTGGCGGATTAAGCCTCCGAGCAAGCCGGCGGTTGCGGCGGCGGGCATGCCGAGCCACTCATGAGCCATCAGCGCGGGAATCGTAATGATGGCGCCACCGATGGGGCCGACAACGCGGCCGCCGAGCAGGCCCATGAGAAATGCGCCTTCGAGAGAGAGATCGGCAAAACGATAGTAGGGGCTGACCAGGCGCAAAGTGACGCCGACGATGAGCGGCGGGGTCATGAAGAGCATCAGTTTTAGTTTTTGATCGGCGTCGCGCTCTTCGGTGAAGAGTACGCGGCGGAAGGTGTTCCAGCGGGCAAGGAGGGCTGCAATCGAAGACGCGACACCCACTTTGAGGAGCAGGGTGAAGAGAAGTTCGCGAATGGAAAGGGTGGTGTCCATGGTGAGTGGCAGGCCTCGCCTGAGGCCAGCCCAAGCTCACCTTATTGTAATGAATCTCGAGCGGAATGCTGAGTCCTTCGTGCGGGAATGGCACTGCCTGCTATACTGAATTTTTCCTATGGCGAAAAAATCCAAGACTACTAAGGCGAAGCATCGAGACAAAGATGGGCTGCGCCTGGCTGCGCAGGCCGCACTTCCAACCAAGTTCGGAAAATTTTCGATTTACGGGTTTGAGGGGCGCGGGCCGCAGGAAGAAGCGGTGGCCCTGGTGCGCGGAGATTTGAAGGGCCGCAAAGCGCCGCTGGTGCGCGTGCACTCGCAATGTCTGACGGGGGACGTACTGACTTCATTGCGCTGCGATTGCCGTGCGCAGTTGGAGCTTTCGCTGAAAAAAATATCCGAGGCGCCTTCGGGAATTTTGCTGTACCTGCCGCAGGAAGGGCGCGGGATCG
>DATLVJ010000356.1:0-5275 GCA_035577585.1 Candidatus Limnocylindrales bacterium | reverse complement strand
AGCGCTGCATTCGCGGCGCTTGAGAGCAGCGTCGAGCGTGCGGGCTCAGTCACACGCAACTCGCTTTGGACAGCGCATCCGGCAAACGCACCTTCTTGCCGCCGAAGGAAATGTCATCAGTCGCCTCCTTGAATACTTAGCTTGGTGACTCCGCCGATCGCCGCCCGTCAGACTGCCGCGTGCGGTAGTCGGTCACGAAGAACCCGTTGATGTCGGGGTACGACACCAAGCTCGCGAAGCCTGCGAAACTCCCCTCCGACTTCAACTGCTGCGCTGCGCGCGTGAAACCGGTCCATGCAGCAAGAGCCAACGCGCCACCGACACTGATACGTCGCACGCCAAGCGCCGCCAGGTCGGCGACGCTCAAGCCAGTGTCCCGAACCACGAGGACGTTGATCGGCTTCGGCCGAACCGCTTCAACGAGCGCTTTGATCGCCGTGGGATCGTGGGGGCCGGGTGCAAATAGGACGTCCGCCCCGGCCTCAGCAAATGCCTGCAGACGCCGGACGGATTCGCGAAGCGGATCAGGATGGCTGACAAGAAAACATTCTGCCCTAGCCGTCAGCAGAACGCCGGTACGGGACTGATCGATCGCCTGGCGCGCCGCGCGCACACGCTCGACGGCGAGAGGAAGCTCGTAAAGCGGGGACGATGGATCACCGGTTGCATCCTCGATCGAGAGGCCAGCGACGCCGGACGCGATGCAGCGCGTGACATTATCGGCCACATCCTGGGGTGTCGCTCCGTAGCCGGAGGCGAAGTCCGCATTGACCGGAACATCCACCGCGCCCGCGATATCGGCAATGTATGCCAGGTTGCGCTCGCAAGTGAGCGCGGTTTCGGAGTCAGGCAGCCCCTGCGAGAACGCGAAGCCCGCGCTGGTCGTGGCCAGCGCGGGGAATCCGAGCTGCTGCAGGTACCGAGCAGAGCCGACGTCCCACGGATTCGGAATCACGAAGCAGTCTGCCTCGTGCAGAGCGCGAAACGCCTGGCGACGGGCGGTGAAGTTCTCTAGCGAGCCGCGGCCTCCCGTTTCGATAGGGTGCGTTGTCTTCGGTTTTTCGAGCTTGTCCATCGGGTACTCCAATCGCTTGACTGAATCGAGCCGATTCGCCAAGAGCTAGGTCAAGGGTTGCCGAAGCTTGCCCTTGGTTATGTTTTTTCATCGAGCGTCTTGTGGCCGCGGCCGGTAATGGCGACCAGCGCGTCAACCACAATGAAAAGCTGAGCTGTGGCAAGACTGGTGCCACCCTTGCCACCGGTAACAAACGCCTTCTTGGCGATGAGCTTGAGCATGGCTCACCTTTGCTGCACAGGAATCACCCCAGACGCCAGTTCTGCGTATGGTTTGATGAATAACCTAAATGGAGGGTGCAAGAATAATTTTGCTCTTTCCCCTACATCCAAAAGAAACACGACTCAGGTTTATCCTAAATGTAGCGAGAAGTTGTGCCGCCTTGGGCGATTCATCCTTTATCCTGGGGTCCAGATGGAGTCCAGAACTTGGCCATTTTTCGGTGATTTCAAGGTTTCCATTGCTATAAGGGCAACCGAATCAATGGGACCTAGAGTATGACATTCAAGCTCATGACCCGAAGGTCGTTGGTTCCCTTCGCTCTGCTCAGGGCAAGCAAATCTGCCCACCGCAACGAATTAAAGAAGTTATGGGCCGGAACCCAGGATTCCGGCCCTTTTTGTTTTTGGGGAAGAAATTCAAAGTCGGGTCGGAGCAGCTCAGGACCCACGTGCCAAAAAGCCGAATGTGGGGCATCCGGCACCTGCCTTTTTTTGCGGGGTGGAAATTCGGAAATGAGAGTTGGAGAGTGGAAAGTCACAAGGAAAAGTCAAAACCCGCACCCTTCGCAACCAATGGTGCGGCACCCAACTGCCTTCGCCTGCCAGCCGGTGGACCACCGTCGGTGATCGAATTGCAAGGTGGAGATAGTTTTTACCTTGCGAGGGTGATTGCGCCGTAGAAAAGTTTTAGCAAGATAAGGCCGCCGAGGATTCCGAGGCTCATGCTGAGCAAGGTGCCTATGAGGAAATACTCGGCGAAACGCACGGATTTCATTTCGGGGTAGCGGGCGATGGATTTTGCGGTAAGGATCAGGCCCACGGTGGCGGGCGATTGAAGAACAAGCGCGGTGAGAACGACGAAGCGTTCGAGCCAGCCAATGTACATGCCGGCGTTCTGCATTTCATTTGCAGTTTCGCCGAGGATGCTCATGTCCTGCTTGGTGAGCGGTTTGGTGAGGAAGCGAACGACGTAGCCTCCGCCGAAAATGACGCCGACGTAGACAACCGAGACGACAAGAGGTTTTTCGATGGCCGATTGGACCCAGTGGAATTTTTCGAGCAGAGCCCAGAAGGGCGGGCGGATGAGCAGCCATGCGGTGAAAAAGACGGTCAGGGCGTGGAGAGCCTGATCGGCTAAGAATGTTGTGGCGCCGTCAGTGAGGGCTTCGGAGCGGACGAGGCGGAGTTTGAACCGGTCGATCGCCTGATGGACCAGCACCAGGCCGAGAATGGAAGCGTAGAAGCTCCAGCGGCGTGCGAGCCCGGGAATCGCAAATCCAAGGAAAACCGCGGCCGAGAAAAAGTGAATGGCGCCGTGCTCGGCGTAGGCCAGGAGCGAGCGCCGTTTTTTGTCCGCGATCATGCGGTCCGATTGCAACACAAAGTCGGTCAGCAGGTGGGAGAGGTACAGGCCGAGAAAGGCAGTGAGGAGTGATTGCATGATTTCATGCAATCCTTTTAACTTTGACGGAATCGTGCAATCGGTGAAAGGAAAAGCCGATGATCTTTTTCATTGATTCCATCATCTCCAAAGTCTGCCAGAGGTGGCTGCGGCTCAGGCTGCGAGAGGCCGTGGAAGCGTTGATGCGAAGCGTCCTTGCGGCAAGGTCCACGCGCCCTTTTGCGAGATAGGCGTCGACCGTGCGCCACTGCTTTCCGGAAAGACGGCCCACCAAGGCATCATGGAGGTTGTAAATCAGGTTGGCCTCTAAATCAAAGTCTTTATTTTCGGAATGAAAACGGGTGGCCTTCCCGGAATGCGGGCGCCCCGCTTTCGCTTGGCTGATGGCCAGTCGGGCGAATTCGAATGCCTGCCCGGCGAGTTGATTCACGGGGCCGTGCAAAGGCCCGGGGATCTTTCCGATACCGACGCCGATTCGTAGTTGCAGCGGGCGCATTTGGCGGCGCAAATCGAAAATGAGTTCGGGGATCTGGCGAAGGTCACAAGCGAGGGTTTGAAACTCGTCACCAGCGGTGACGGCGTAGGGCAAGCGAATCCGGCCTTCGCGAAGATGGGCGGAGGTGACGAGGCGAAGCCTGACCCCGAGCACGGAACGCAGGCCGCGCGTGCGGCTGGAGCCGACTACATCGGCGACGATTACAGCCCAGAGCTTTTCCGGCATATGCACACTCCTGTGCAATTATGCATAAATGTATGTTTTCGTGCAATGAATATTTTGCGCCAGTGAACCAACGGAGATGGAGGAATTGTCGGGTGGGGCCTAATCCTGTTCGCCAATGGTTTGGACGAAGGTTTTACCGTAAGGGTAGAAGAGGTCTTTGCGGCCTTGCTGCCAGGCGGATCTGAGTTCAGGGGTGGTGATGTCCCAATCGGGGCGACATTTTTTGGCGACGGCGCGGAGGTCCTGACGGAGCTCTTCGACGGTGGGGCGGCCGAGGAACCAGTAGCCGTTATAGATTTTGTGAACGATGAGGCCGGGCTCGAGCACGATCACGTGGGGGATCATGGGATTGTGGAGAGGGTCGGTGTATTCGGCGATGTCGAGATCTTTCTGGACGATGCGACCGGCGTCGGAAAGGAACGGCCAGTGAGCGCCGACACCGCTGCGAAATTCAGAAGTTTCGGTGATGTTGTCGGTGCTGATGGTGACGAGACGGCAGTAGGAAACTTCGAGTTCGCGATGGAGTTGCACGAGGCCTTCGGCCTGACGGCGGTCTTTGGGGCAGAAGCCTCCGCGGCTGAGGACGAGAACCATGGGATGGGGGCCCTGGAGGTCAGAGAGCTTGCGGCGCTTTGCGGTGTGGTCGGAAAGTTCGTAGTCGGGGAGCTTCGCGCCGGGAACGATGTCGGATCGCATGGAACACCTCTACGATTGGGTGCGCGGTGGCGGGTTACGTATCAAGCGATTGTGCGACGTGAAGCCTCTTTTAACCCACCACTTCGAAAATGAGTTCGAGCGCGACGGGGACGCCAAGCGGAAGGCTGGCGACGCCAATGATCAGACGGGTGGGATTTTTATTTTTGCCGAAAACGTCCTGCAACAAGTCCGAAGCACCATCGGCGATTTTCGGATGCTCGCGGACATCGCCGGAAGTGGCGACAGAGACGCCGAGGCGGACGATGCGGACAACATGATCGAGCGATCCGAGATGCTGGCGGACGACGGCCAGGGCGTTGAGGGCGGCGATGCGGGCAGCCTGGCGGCCGGCCTCCACGTCGAGTTCGGCGCCGACGCGGCCAATGAATTTTGCGGCGCGGCCTTCCGTGGGAAGCATACCACTCAAGAAAAGCAGATTGCCGGCCTGCACCGCCTCCGCGTAGGTGCCGAATGGCTCGGGCGGGGCGGGGAGATGGAGAACGAGCTCCTTGAGGCGGGCCTCGGCGCCGGCGGGCCGAACGCGTGCGCGGGTTACCATTTGCCGGCGTGAGCGCCGCCATCCACGTGCAGGATTTCACCGGTGGTGAACGTGGCATCAGTGAGATAAAGAACGGCGTCGACAATTTCCTTGATCTCGCCAATTCTGCCCATCGGGTGGAGTCCCTTGAGAAAGTCGAGGGTCTCCGGCTTGTGCATCGGAGTGTTGATGACGCCCGCCTCCACCGTATTTATACGAATGCCGTCTTTCGCATACTCCATGGCAAGCGCGCCGGTGACCGCGTTGAGACCGCCTTTGACCATGACTTGAACGGCCGCTGATACACCGGCGACCGGCTGGTCAACGAGGGTGGTGGAAATATTGACGATGCTGCCGCTCTTCTGCTGGAGCATCTGCTTGATGGAGAGCTGAGAAACATAGAGAAAACCGGCGAGAGTGATGGAGACGAGCGAGTTGAATTCCTCGGTAGTGTAGTCGATGAACGGCTTGGGGATGAAAATGCCGGCGTTGTTGACCAGCGTGTCGATGCGGCCGAAACGGGAGACCGCGGTCTCCACAATCTTTGCGGCAGTCTTTGGGTCCCCGATGTCGCCGTCGACCAGGGCGAGATTGGGCGAAGCGGGGAAAGGATTTGCCCGGG
>DATLVJ010000355.1:0-4255 GCA_035577585.1 Candidatus Limnocylindrales bacterium | reverse complement strand
TGGCAGTTTGAGATGGAAAGATTCGGCGCCACGGCTATCGCTGGCGGAGCTGGAGGGTGTCGGTTGAGCGGTCGGCCTCGGGAGGCGGGCCAAACGGGAGCACAGCGGGGAATCGTGGTCCCACTGAGAAAGAGAAAGCCCGCCGTGTTGGCGGCGGGCTCTGGACATTTTAGGAATTGTCGAGGGATTGCTAGCGCGCGGGTGGGGCGGCATTAGGTGCAACATTCGCAATCGAGGCGGAAATTACTGGAACGGTCAACGTGCTGTCGAGGCGCGTGAGCAGGCCGGTTTCGGCGGGGAGATCCACTTGCCTGCCTTTGCGCGCGACGACGTAAACGGCGCCGGCAGCGAAACCGATGCCCATTCCGCGGGCAACGTTGCCGAAGAGGGCGCCCATCAAGCTGCCGCCGCCACCACCAATGAGCAGTCCATAGGCGTCACCTTTATAGTCGTGCTTTTGCTGGATAACTTCCCCTTCGGTAATTTTCATGTCGTTACGAGGCTTGCTGTAAGAATCGACCCGCGGCCTGCCAATGGCGACAATGCTCATCTGGATGGGGATAAGGCGGCTGTCGATCTCAACGCTTTTGAAAGCCAGATTCATGTAGGCCTGGCCGCGGAAGAGCGAGAAATTTTTGGGTTTCTGGATGGTCCCGACAACGCCGTGGACGCGGGTTCCGGCGGGGAGAATAATGCGGCTGTCGAGAGCGACGGGTTGGGAGAGGACGGCGATGAAAGGATCGCCTTCGCGGCTGGTGGAACTGCTGACGGGAGTGAGAAGTGTAAGGTGGACCTCGGTGCCCTGAATGATTTGACGAGGTTCGGCGGAAGCGGGCGAAGGTAGCACTGCTGAAAAAGCTAAGGCAAAAACGAGAAGTACAGAGACAACGGCTTTCATAAGATTCCTCCTGCTGCACGTGCGTGCAGGTTTGGTGTCCCCGTGACGTGGGGAGCGGCCGCTGGTAAGGCGGGCTTGCGCTGGCGCGCGGACCTGGTCGCCGCTGCGAACAGCACCCAGGCGGTTGGGGAGGAACTCCAACCTGAGAGAAAGGTTAGTGGAGAAGCGGAAACGACGCAAGCAAGTCGCGAGGTGCCTTGCGTGGGAAGGCACTAGGCAGGCGAGCGGCACGGCATCGTAAAAGCACTTTTATTTGCGTTCGGCAGGAGAGGGAGTACACTTTCCGGCAATATATATTGAGGTTCAATTCGGCCGAACCCGGGGGGTCATGGATGAAGCTGCTTCCTCAAATTCCGCGCGCGGTGTTTCTCGTGTTCTTAGCGCTGGTTGCTGCTGCTCCACAAATTTTTGGGCAATCCAAACCGGATGCGGGTACGCCGCAGGTGCCGGCGATCAAGGTCCGCACGGGATTGGTGCTGATACCGGCGGTGGTAACGGATACAAATAGGAACCGTGTACCGGATATGAAGAAGGAAGACTTTGTGGTGCTGGAAAACGGGAAGCGACAAGAGATCGCCCTGTTTGACCACATAACCACGAAGGCCGAGGTAATGAAGCCAACGGCCGTGCCTGCGGGAGTATTTACGAATACAGTGCAGCAGGGCGGAAACCGGGTGACCATCTTCGTCCTGGACCTGGTGAACTCAAAGATCGAAGAGCAAAAGGAAGCGCGCAAACAACTACTGGATTTCCTGTCGAAGTCCCTGGACGAGCAGGAACCGGTGTGCCTAGTCGCCGTCAACTCAAAAGGCGCGTGGCTGTTGCATGGATTCACGACAGACCCGAAAGTATTGCTGGAGGCGCTACGCAGTGTGAAGCATGAACGGTCGGAGCTGGACAGCCCGGCCAGGAATCCCGAAGAGGAAATATTTCGAATGGTGCAGGGCACGAACACCAAGAATGCAGGAGCAAACGCGGCGATGGAAGCGTCGCGGCTGAACGTCCTGGAAATGGAAAGCACGTTTCAAGATATTGGCGCGGGCGAAAGAATCCGCTTGACGCTGCTGTCGATGCTGGAGATCGCGGACGCGTTCGTTGGAATTCCGGGCAGGAAGTCGCTGATCTGGGCAACGGCCGGATTCCCGTTTGATATGGGAGACGAGTCGGCATTTGAAAAAAGCGGAGCGCTGCATAGTCTGGGACAACAAGGACTCATCTCCCTTTATGAGCAGACCTGGCGAACACTGGAGGCGGCGAACATCGCCGTGTATCCGTTGGATGTGAGCGAATTAGTGAATCCCGGTTTCGTCGGCGCCGGAATTGGGGTACCCCTGCCGCGCCACACGATGCTGGATATGCATGTGGCGAATCTGGAGAATTTCGCGAACATGACGGGGGGGAAATTCTGCGACCGGAGCATGGACGCAGGGAAATGCTTCAAGGAAGCAGCAAGTGATTCGTCGGATTACTACCTGCTGGGAATTTACGACAAAAGCGGCGCGGAAAAACCGGGTTGGAGAAAGTTGAGCGTGCGGACAATGCGTAGCGGCCTGGAGATTCGGGCAAGAAGCGGTTACTACCTGACCGGAGCCGGACACGACACGCCGACGGATACCAAACTTATGCAGATGGCGTTGTTCTCCCCTTTTGACTACACCGGGTTGCCTGTCAGCGTGCGGCTGCTGGAAGTGTCGGCGGGCAGCAAACCGGGAATGAAGAAGGTAGGTTTTGTGTACTCCATTCCTGCGGCGGCGGTGCGGATTGATGAAGAAACGGGAAACCAACTTAAGCTGGAGTTTGGCGCGGTGGCGCGGAATTCGACAGGAAAGATGGTGGGAAACTTCAGCAAGGTGGTCGAGGGGAAGATGAGCCAAGGGCAAGCCCAGCAGGTGCACGAAAAGGGGATCTTTTTCACGGGGACGATGGAACTGGGTCCGGGAGAGTATTCGTTGAGCTTTGCAGTGATGGACAAGATGAACGAAAACACGGGAAGCGTGGCGGCGCCGTTGAAGATAGAGTGATGTGGGCGCGTTTTGACGATGGAGTGTGTGTGCTAAACTGAAAGTGCAGTCGCCAGTTCAAGACTGCCGAATCGTGGAACTTCGGGCTTCGTGCAACGAGGTCCCGCGAACCCCGCCAGGCCCGGAAGGGAGCAACGGTACCGGGTAAGCCGAGTGTGCCGCGGAGACCCCGAAGTTCCTCGATTTGATGGAAGTCCTCAGTTTGCAGTAATCAGTAAGAGGCGATCGGTTAGCAGCTAAGAGCGATCAGGAAACAAGTTATTGCTAGTTTCTCGGCGGTAGATACCCAACAAAATTATTTTGGAATATTCTGGCTGCGAAGCTGCTCCGGCTTTTCGCTTGCCCGCGTGTAGCGTCCACCTTCAGGTGGACGCTACCAAGAACTTTCGCTTTTGACTTTTGCGGAGCGGACGCTGAAAATGAAGCCACGATTTGCTGAAACGGCGAGGAGCACGGCACACCGACACGTATGACTTACCAAGTGATTGCACGGAAGTGGCGGCCGCAAACGTTTGCGGATCTTGTGGGGCAGGAGCATGTGACGGAGACGCTGGCAAACGCGATCAAGAAGGATCGCGTGGCGCATGCGTACATTTTTTCCGGGGCCCGCGGTGTGGGAAAGACTACGGCGGCGCGAATTCTGGCGAAGGCGATGAACTGCGTGAACGGGCCGACGGCGGAGCCTTGCGGGGTTTGCGATTCGTGCAAGGAGATTGCGGCGGGAAGTTCGCTGGACGTAATTGAGATTGACGCAGCATCAAACCGCGGCATCGACCAGATACGCGAGTTGCGGGAGATGGTGCGGTATGCGCCGGCGGCCTCGCGGAGCAAAGTAGTGATCCTGGACGAAGCACACATGCTGACGGGCGAAGCTTCGAACGCGCTACTAAAAACTTTGGAAGAGCCGCCGGACCGGGTGATTTTCGTAATGGCGACCACGCAGCCCGAGGATCTGGAGGATACGATCCGGTCCAGGTCGCAACATTTTCATTTCCGGGCGCTGACGTTCAACGAGATTACCGACCGGCTGAAATACATCGCGTCGAAAGAAAACCTGAAGATTGAAGATGGCGCGCTGGCGGTGATTGCGCGGATGGCGGAAGGCAGCATGCGCGACGCGCTGTCTCTGCTAGAGCAGGCGCGCGCGTATTGCGGCGACGATATTCAAGACCAGGCGGTGCGGGACCTGCTGGGCGTGGTGCCGGAAGATGCGCTGAACGAACTGGTGCAGGCGATTGCGGAGCAATCTGCAGAGCGGGCGCTGGGGCTGGTGCATCGATTCCAAAAAGAAGGGCGAAACCTGCAGCATTTCTGCCGCGAGGCGATCCGGCACATG
>DATLVJ010000354.1:0-5964 GCA_035577585.1 Candidatus Limnocylindrales bacterium | reverse complement strand
GGAGACGCGAGGGTCATCTGCGATGGCAGAGGCGAAGGCGGGAAGCGGAAGCGAGCCGGCCAGTGCATAAAGAGCGCTGAAGCGTGAAGCATTGGATAGAAATTGCCTGCGATTGAACGGAGCGAACGAGTTCATGGGGACTCTCCCAAAGCGAAAGTTGTAGCGCGGAACGTGAATAAGTCTAGCAGAGGAGAGGGGAGGAAGAGAAAGGAGTGAGAGGTGGGATGGGGAAGGAGCAGAGCCCAATCTGGAACATTGAATTGATGAGTTAGGACAAGCGGGAACTGAGTACGAAGCCAACCGGGGATGGAGAGGGAGTTGCACGAGATCGATGGTGGAGGTCGCGCTGATGGAATGGGGTGTGCCCGATGCAAGAAAGCCAGGGTGTGGGGGCTTCGGATTGGTTATGCAGTTTGTTTGGTGTCGGTTGAGAGCGATCGCGGGTGCGTGAAGGCCGTGGGGACGGATGGATGAGCGAAGGCGGATGAACGGGAGACTGAAGAAGGCAGGTAATGCCGAAGTGGAACAGCGTGTGCCCGGAAGAGGATTCGAAGGGCGGGGGGCAGAGGGAATTCGGTCCCAAGAGAAACGGAGGAACGAATTCGGACATCCTCCGCCGGGCCAGAATAGTTTGAGAATTCACAAGCAGGCGTTGGTCGCCACGATTTACGTCGCATTGTTTCTGGTGACGGATGGATCGTCAACTGCGTCGCAGGGGTGGGAGGGCGCGCCGCCCTGCTATCTGCCGGTCGGGTTGTCGCTGGCGCTGATGTTATGCGGGGGAAGGCGCTACTACCCAGTGGTGTTTATTGCCAGCGTGTTGGCGGCGGTGGTGAATTATCACCGGCCACTGATGTCGTGGTGCGGATTGCCCGGAGCGATCCTGCTGTACGCGGGTTACATGGTAGCGACGAGCCTTTTGCGAGGGCGATGGCAAATCGATCCGCAGCTTGGGAGGTTGCGAGACGTAGGACGATTTGTGGCGGTGCTCCTGACGGTGGAGATTCTTTCCGCGATCACGGGAACGTTGACGTTATTGGGAGATGGATTGGCGAATCGAGCGGACGCGTTGAAGATTGCGGCGGATTGGTGGGCGAGCGACGCGATCGCGATTGTTACGATCACTCCGTTTCTGCTGGTTCATGTTGCGCCGCGATTGGATGCCTGGATCTATCCTGAAAAAGCGATGGCTGCGGGGCGGAAAAGGAAACGAGGATTTACTGCGCGGGAATTCCTGGAGCCTGGAGCGCAAATGATTTCGATTGCGGCGGCGATCTGGCTGCTGTTTGGATTTGCGCCTGCGATTCCGTATCAGCCGCTCTATTTGCTGTTCCTTCCGGTGGTCTGGACAGCGATGAGGTATGGACTGCCCGGAGCGGCGTTGACAACGTTCGCGATCAACATAGGAATGTTCCTCACGGCTTGGGCGACGCAAGCCCACCGGGGAGGCATGCCGCGGTTGCAACTGGCGATGCTGGCACTGGGGTTGACGGGATTGTGCCTGGGAGCGGTGGTGAGCGAGCGGCGGCGAGCGGAAAGGGAATTGGCGAGGCGCGCGCTGCTGGATGCATTTGCGGGAGAGATTGGCGCGGGGCTCTCCGGAGGAGTGAAGCTACGCGAGGGGCTTGGTTTGTGCGCGGCGAGCTTCGTGAGGAATCTGGATGTGCTGTTTGTCGGAATCTGGTGCCTGAACGAGACAAGTGGAGAGATGGAACTGCAGGCCAGCGGGGGAAACTGCGGGGAAAGAGAATTGAAAGAGGCGGAAGCGATGGCGGCGAGGCGGATCGCCGAGGAAGATGAATCGTATAGCGAGACGGGCAATCCGCGGTTGGAGAGTGGCGACAAGTTCGCGTGGGCGGGCGAAGGAGAAGCGGCTTCGTTCGCGGGTCAACCCTTGCAGAGGGACGGAGAAGTGCTGGGCGTGGTGGCGACGATTGCTGGGGAGCCATTGGGGAAGGACGCGCTGAAGTCCATGGCGACGGTGGCGGAAAGCATCGGGCAGTTTGTAGGACGCATCCGGGCGGAAGAGGAGTTGCGGCGAGCGAAGGAGGCGGCGGAAGCGGCGAGCCGCGCAAAGAGCGAGTTTTTGGCGAATATGAGCCACGAGATTCGAACTCCGTTGAATGGAGTGATCGGAATGACGGGGCTGGCGCTGGAGACAGACCTGAACGCGGAACAGCGGGAATATCTGGAGACGGTAAAGATGTCGTCGGACTCGCTGCTTTCTGTGATCAACGACATTCTGGACTTTTCGAAGATCGAGGCGGGGAAAATCGACCTGGAGGCGGCAGAATTTAATTTACGCGATTGCGTGGAAGCCACTCTGAAAACTTTTGCACTGCGGAGTGAAGAGAAAGGCCTGGAGTTGCTTTGCGAGATTGGGGAGGGCGTGCCGGAGTTCGTGGAAGGGGATGCGGGACGGTTGCGCCAAATTTTGACGAACCTGGTGGGGAACGCGATTAAGTTCACCGATAAAGGGGAAGTGGCGGCGACAGTGCGGCCGGAAAATGCAGCTGAGGTGGATGGCGAACTGCATTTTACGGTTTCGGACACGGGGGTGGGGATTCCCGAGGAAAAACTGAAACTGATTTTTGATCCGTTTTCGCAGGCGGATTCATCCACGACGAGAAAGTATGGCGGGACAGGGCTTGGGCTGACGATTTCCTCCAGGCTGGCGGGAATGATGGGAGGAAAGATCTGGGCAGAGAGCGAAGTGGGGAGCGGAACGAAGTTTCACTTTACGGCGCGGCTGAAGCCGTCGAGCGGAGTGTCCACGCCGGGGGCGAGCTTGGGGGCTAAGATACCGCGAGGCTCAAAAGTTTTGATCGTGGACGATAACCAAACGAATCGCCGGATTCTGGAAGGGATGCTGCGAGGCTGGGAGCTGGAGGTAAAGAGCGTAGAGAGTGGAGAAGCGGCGCTGGCGGAGTTGTGCGAGGGCAACGGGGAATACGCGCTGGTGGTGACGGACAGGAATATGCCAGGGATGGACGGATTTGCGCTGATGGCAAAGATTCGGGAGGACAAGAGGCTGGCAACGACAAACATTTTGTTACTAAGTTCGGCGGGGCACCGCGGGGATAGCGAGCGGTGCAAGGAATTGGGTGCGGCGGGATTTCTGGTGAAGCCGATCCGGCGAGTGGAATTGGGGGAAATGCTTGCGGGAATATTGGGCGGCGAGGGGGGGATAAGGAAGAGTGCGGGAAACGAGCGGATGGCAAGGCGCAAGGATCGGCCGATGGGAGAGAGGCTGCGCATCCTGCTGGCGGAGGACAATCAAGTGAACCAGCGGCTTGCGGTGCGGCTGCTCGAAAAGCGTGGGCACATCGTGGAAGTTTCCGCGAATGGGCGCGAAGCACTGGAGGCACTGGAAAAGGCTAGTTATGACCTGGTGCTGATGGACGTGCAGATGCCGGAAATGGACGGAATGGAGGCAACCACACGGATTCGAGAAAGGGAAAAACGGAGCGGAAGACACCAGGAGGTGGTTGCCTTGACGGCGCACGCGATGAAGGGGGACGAGGAGAGATGTCTGGCAGCGGGGATGGACGGATATCTGACGAAACCGATCCGTCCGGACGAGTTGGACGAGTTGCTGGAGAAGTGTAGTGAGAGGGCAGCCCAGAGCAGAATTCCTGCGCGGATGGAAACGGATTGAGTGTCTGGTTGCAGAGTGAAGCACGTTGGAGAAAATTCAGGTGTTTTGGTTGGGTTGCCGCGGAAGACGGAACAGTGCAGCGGCAGAAGCATGATTGCGGAGCGGAGATAGGAACAACCAATTTGCCTCTCAGGCCGGTGCGCTTTTTGTAGTCACGGCGGGAAAGAATCCGCAATAATGAAAGAAGCGGAACGCGCCGGGGTCGGCGTAAAGTCCGCCGATGTGTAAATCCAACAGAGGACGCCATTCATATGACGGGATCCGCTTCATCCGGGGCGCCGGTTGCCGGCCGATTGCGCGAACTTCGAGAAAAGTACGAAGCATTCAGGGCGAGGGGCCTGAAGCTGAATCTGACGCGAGGGAAACCTTCGGCGGCTCAACTGGAGTTGAGCGAAGAGTTGATGACGCTTCCTGGCGCGGGGAACTACATGGCGGAAGGCGCGACGGATTGCAGGAACTACGGCGGACTGCAAGGGCTGGCGGAGGCGCGGAGATTGTTCGCCGGAATGCTGGGAGCGCCGCCGGAACAGGTGGTGGTTGCGAACAATTCGAGCCTGGCGTTGATGCATGATTGCGTTACGTACGCGCTGCTGAAGGGGACGTGCGACAGCGCAATACCGTGGGGCAAGCGGGGGGAGATTGCGTTCGTGTGCCCGGTGCCCGGGTACGACCGGCATTTCAGAATTTGCGAGGACTATGGGGTCCGGATGATTCCCGTGGCGCTGCGGGAAGACGGACCAGATATGGAAGAAGTGGAACGGTTGGTGGCGGGAGATGCGTCGATCAAAGGCATGTGGTGCATGCCGAAGTACAGCAACCCCACAGGAACGACCTATTCGGATGGGGTGATCGGACGGCTGGCGGCGATGAAGACGGCAGCGCCGGATTTCCGGTTGTTCTGGGACAACGCTTATGCGGTACACCATCTGACGGAGCAGCGGGTGGAGATCGCGAATATGCTGGAGTTGTGTGCGCGGCACGGACACGCGAACCGGGCGTTCGTGTTTGCGTCCACGTCGAAGATCACGCTGGCTGGGACGGGGCTGGCGCTGTTCGCGGGGTCAAAGGAAAACGTGAAGTGGCTGCTTGGGAGAATGACGCCCCGGACGATTGGGCCGGACAAGCTGAATCAGTTGCGGCACGTATTATTTTTGAAAAATGAGGCGGGGATTGTGGCCCTAATGGAGCGGCACAGGTCGCTGATTGGGCCAAAATTCCGCAAGGTGCTGGAAGTTTTCGAGGCGAAGCTGGCGAGCATACCGGGAGTCAGCTGGACGCGGCCGAAGGGCGGATACTTCATCAGCTTGGAGGTGCCGAAGGGTTGCGCGCAGCGCGTGGTCGCGCTGGCACAGGAAGCGGGGATCGAGTTGACGCCGGCGGGCGCGACGCATCCTTATGGGAAGGATCCGGAGGATCGGACGATCCGGATTGCGCCGACGTTTCCGGAGTTGGCGGAAGTGGGGCCGGCCGCGGAGGGTGTGGCATTGTGCGTGATGCTGGCGGCGGCGGAGAAGGCGGTTTAGCGCGGGTGGTTTGGACAGTCGCTTGCGTGAGGCGTGTGGGCGTGAGAACATTTAAAGCTGTGGCGAACGCAGTGAGAAACGCCGCGAACGGCAATGGCGATATCGTCTAGGGGTCCAGGACGCCGCCCTCTCACGGCGGAAACCCGGGTTCGAATCCCGGTATCGCTACCAAGAAAGCCGTAAGTTATTAGTCTTAAGTCATAAGTTTCGTAAAAAACAAGAACAGGAAATTTGGATTGTGGCACGGCGCCATGGTGGCGCCTTTTTGTTTTTGGAGTACGGTTTGGAGCGGTGAAATGGACGACGTTTCGTTTTTCTTCTATTGAAAGGGCTTGGGCATCGTTTGGGAAAACCTCACCCCTGAAGGGGTGAACTACAGGGATTGACCCGTGAGGATTGTTATCAAGGACTACTGAGGAGTTTTAGGACGGCTTGGCGGAAGGCGGAGGTGGGAGTGATGAGGCTTAGGACGAGGTAGTTGGAGGAGGGGAAGTCGTAGAAGTGGCCGGGGTGGAGGAGGACGTGGTGGTGGCGGAGGAGGTGGATGGCGAGGGCCTCGTCGGGGGTGAAGATGGAGGAATTTGTGGAGTAGCGGAGAGTGGCGTACCAGCCAGCTTCGGCATGGAGGAGTTCGCAGTCTGGGTGGGAGCAGAGTTGGGATTGGGGGTGGGAGAGGTTTTCGTGGATGCGGGCGAGCAGCTGCCGACGGAGAGAGTGACGCTGGGCGAGGAGCGCGGGGAGGGCGGCTTGGGCGGGGGCGCTGAGCGAAAGATATGTGTCGGC
>DATLVJ010000353.1:0-2212 GCA_035577585.1 Candidatus Limnocylindrales bacterium | reverse complement strand
GCGGCGGCGCCTACAAGCCGCGCACCTCGCCCTATAGCTTCCAGGGGCTCGGCCTCCCTGGCTTGAAAATTCTCGCCCAGGTCCGCAAACACTACGGCTTCGGCATCGTCACCGAAGCCATCGACAACGAGTCCCTCGATTTAGTGGAAGAGTGGGCCGACGTCATCCAGATCGGTGCCCGCAACATGCAGAATTTTTCCCTGCTCAAGCGCGCCGGCCGAGCCAAAAAGCCCGTGCTCCTCAAGCGCGGCATGTCCGCCACGCTCGATGAATTCCTGATGGCCGCCGAATACGTGATGAGCGAAGGCAACTACAACGTGATGCTCTGCGAACGCGGCGTCCGCACCTTCTCCGATTTTTCCCGCAACACACTCGACCTCGCCGTCGTCCCCGCTGTAAAAAAACGCAGCCACCTGCCCATCCTCGTCGATCCCAGCCACGGCACCGGCAAGCGCCACAAAGTTCTCCCGCTCTCCCGCGCCGCCGTAGCCGTCGGCTGTGACGGCCTCCTCGTCGAAGTCCATCACCAACCCGAAAAAGCCCTCTCCGACGGCATGCAATCCATCCTCCCCGCCGAATTCGCCGAACTCCAACGCGAAATCCAGCAAATCGCCCAAGTCCTCCACCGCCACGTCAACTGAATAGTATTCGTATGGGTCTATTCACCTTTCTCGATAAATGGTTCTGGACGATCTTCATACTCGTCACAATTCTCAACGCTGCCACATTCTGGAACAGGGCCCGTCCACGAATCGCGGCGAATCCGAGCCTATACGATGGCTATCGCTCATTGTTCAAGGGATACCTGTTTTGGGGAATTCTTCCTTGGGCGGTAATGGGTGTCGGATGTGCCTCCGGCGCCGTCCGATCCATGTTTGACTATTTCCGTCCGCGTGATGGCAATCCTTACGTGCTGGCCTTCTTCGGTGTCGTAATTCTGGAATGGCTCTTGCTCGCCAATTGGTTGCTGGTTAAGGGTGGCGCGCAAAAAATCGTCGACCATCCGGGGTTGGTCAATGTCAAATTCAAATCCATTCGGAGCGTAATCCTTTATTGGGCTCTGTGCCAGTTAGGGGGGATTATCGCTGGTTTGTGGATGCTTCTTGGCACCGAGGTTCCCAAGTTTCCGCGCTAACCCCGGGTGCCGCACCCTGCGGTTTTCAGTGTGCGGTTTTTCTCCGTGTAGTACAGGCACTCCTGCCTGTGCTCTTCGATCGCTAAAACGCCAGCCAACACCTGAACTTGAGGGTGCCCCACCTTTCGCGTAGTTTGCGATAGGTGGGCTCTTACGACCAGAGCCCATCAAATTTCCGCTCTTCCCTCTTCTCATCTCGCTGTGCTCTCTGTGAAATCTTTCTTTTCTCTTAGCGGTGATGCCGGTTACCCCGCCTCCACCCAATTCCTCCGCTCCAAAAATGTCGGCGGCTCGTACGTCTGCTCCTTCACAAGCCGCGCCTCTTCTCTCCGCGTGTGCCACAATGCCAAAGCTTGAACTAGAGTAGTGCTATACTGCCGCAACAGCCCACTTCATTAGTTGAGGTCCAACGAGGTGAGGAATGTCCCCTAACTTCAGATTTCAGCTCGCCAAAATCTCGCTGGCGATCCTCTGTTTTTTCGGCGGAATCACGCAGGCATCTTCGCAAAGCAACAAAGTCATGGGAGAAGTGCGCTTTGAGGGCGCTTCGAAGGTGGAAAAAGATTCGGGCGTCTGGATCGATGGCGCGTATGTAGGTTTCCTAAAAGAACTAAAGGGAAGCAAAAAGGTGCTCCTGCTGCCCGGCGAGCACCAACTGGAAGTGCGCCAATCCGGATACGACACTTTTGCGCGCAAGATCGTCGTTGAGCCCGGACAAGTGCAGGTCGTGCGGGTTGCCATGCCCCTGGCGCCCGGATCGCACGCGCCCGACGTCACAGCCACGCTAAAGCTCACCGTCCAGCCCGGCCGCGCGGCCGTATTTCTAGACGGCCAATACATCGGCCATGCCGGCGAGTTGGGAGGCGCGGTTCATTCCCTCTTGATCAGTCCCGGCAAGCATCTAATCAAGATTGAACTGCCCGGCTATCGCACGTTTGAAACTGAAGTCAACCTGCTCCAGGGCCAAAAATCGGAAGTGAAAACCGAACTGGTGAAGGGCAGCATCGAACAAGCGGGTCCGGATATCAAACCGCCTAAGCAATAGGTCGCCGCGTGCCGCATCCTGGGGTTTTCAGG
>DATLVJ010000352.1:0-4973 GCA_035577585.1 Candidatus Limnocylindrales bacterium | reverse complement strand
CCGGCGACTAAATTCTCGCTTCCTGCCGGATTATCCAGCCGATTTTGCTCCGGTTGAAGAGAATGTTTCGTTCTGATACATTTCCCTCTATAACTTCATCCATTCCTCCTTTCCCCTTCCGGTAACTTCTTTTTCTTCTTCAACTTTCCGCAGCATGATTTTATCCACTTGGCCGACCAAATGCTCTCTTCCAGCTGGGATTTCTCTCTCTGGACTTATTTCGTGCTCACGAACCACATCTCGACGGGCCAGGCGCTCCATGGCTCCTACAATTCCACCCTGGTGACGCTCTCCATTTTGATCGCCGTACTTTCCGCATACGCTGCGCTGGACCTGGCGGGTCGCGTTTTCGCTTCCCACGGCCGCGCTCGGGTCTTCTGGCTCGCCGGCGGCGCTTTTGTCATGGGGCAGGGTATCTGGTCCATGCACTACGTTGGCATGCTCGCGTTTCGCCTTCCTGTCCCGGTTTCTTACGACTGGCCGACCGTTGTGGTTTCCCTGATTGCCGCTATCTTTGCTTCTTTCGTTGCGCTTTTCGTCGTCAGCCGCAACCGGATGGGACTCCAGCGAGCGCTGCTCGGCAGCCTCGTCATGGGCTTGGCCATCGCTGGTATGCACTACATCGGCATGGACGCGATGCGATTGCCCGCCGCTTGCGTTTACTCCTGGCCGCTGGTCGCGTGTTCCGTCTTGCTCGCAATTCTCATTTCCCTGGTGGCTCTGTGGCTGACCTTCCGCTTTCGCCATGTTTCTTCCGGCTTGGGCTGGCAAAGGCTCCTCAGTGCTGCGCTCATGGGCGCGGCCATTCCCACCATGCATTACACAGGTATGGCAGCAGTGAGTTTCTCGGTTTCCGCCGACATTCACAGAAGCCTTTCACATGCCATCAGCCTCTCTCTGGTGGGCACCTCGGCAATTATCGTCGTGGCCTTTATGGTCCTCGGAGTGTCGCTGGTGACATCTCTGGTCGACCGGAAAATGGGCTTGCAAGCACTCGAATTACAAGCCAGCGAACAAAGGTTTCGCGCGGTCTTCGAGGGCGCCCAGGTAGGCATCGCCATCGCCGAATTGGATGGCGGCCGGGTAGCCACGAATCTTGCCTACCAACGCATGCTGGAAATTTCCTTTGAGGAACTCAACAACTTGGAGATCTTTGATCGGATGACGCACCCCGAGGACCGGCCACGCATGCGGCAGCAGATGGAACAGCTCCGGACAGGCAAACTCGCCCACTTTCAGCTTGAGAAACGCTATTTGACGAAAAGCGCCCGCGTGATCTGGGTGAATTTGGAAATATCCATCCTAGCGGATCCTTCCGGAAAACCTCGGTTTCTGCTGGGCATTGCCAAGGACATCACCGAGCGCAAACAGTTCGAAGCGGAATTGCAGGCTGCTAAGTCCGCCGCCGAAGCCGCCAGTCAGGCCAAAAGCAATTTCCTCGCCGCCATGAGCCACGAAATTCGCACCCCCATGAACGGCGTCATCGGCATGACCGAACTTGTTCTGGATACTTCCCTGGATTCAGAGCAGCGCGAACATCTGAGCATCGTGAAAATCTCGGCTGAGTCTCTGCTAACCATCCTCAATGACATCCTCGATTTCTCCAAAATTGAAGCGGGGAAGCTGGATCTCGACCCGATCCCCTTTGCCCTCCGCGAATGCCTCCGCGATGCCCTGCAAACAGTTCAAGTTCGCGCTCAGCAGAAGGATATCAGCCTCGATTGGGACGTTCAGGAAGACACGCCGAACCTTCTCATCGGTGATCCCGGCCGGCTCCGGCAGGTGCTCATCAATCTCGTCGGAAACGCCATCAAATTCACCGAGCAGGGAAAAATCTCGGTCCGGGTCGAGGCTACGCCTACCGCCGAAGACGGTGCCAAACTCCATTTCCTCATCCAGGACACTGGAATCGGTATACCCCCTGAAAAACAAAAAGAGATTTTTGAGCCTTTCGCGCAGGCCGACGGTTCCACCACCAGAAAATATGGCGGCACCGGGCTTGGGCTAAGCATCTGCGTCCGCCTGGTTCAGTTGATGGGCGGCCGCCTGTGGGTGGAAAGCGAACACGGTCGCGGCAGCACTTTTCATTTCACCGTGCAGTTGGCCATTCAGGCCGTCCCGAAAGATTTGCCAGGCTCCAGTCTGAACGCGTCCCTCATGGGGCTTAGCGCGCTCGTTGTGGACGACAATCCAACTGATCGAGCCCTCCTCGCCCGGATGCTCGAATCGCTTGGTCTGCGCATCTCGGTTGCTTCCGGCGCCAACGAAGCCCTGGCCATCGTGTCGCAATCGACTTCCTCCGCTAAGCCTTTTTCATTCCTTTTAATTGACGCGTACATGCCCGGCATGGACGGATTCTCCCTGGCCGAACAGCTCAAACGAGATCCCGCACTCAAATCGGCCACGCTCTTGATGGTTACCGCCTCCACTTTGCCCGAAGACGAAGCTCGCTGCCGTGCGCTTGGTCTTGCCGCGTATCTCGTAAAACCCATTCGCCAGCCTGACTTGCTCGAAGCCCTTCGCCGCCTGGTGTCGGGAGTCACCCTGCCCCATGAAACACTGCTAACCAAAGGCAATCTTCGCCAATCTCGCGCCCGTCTGAATATCCTGCTGGCGGAAGACAATTCCGTTAACCAGCAACTCGCCCGGCGCCTCCTCGAGCAGCGCGGATATTCGGTCACTGTCGCACCGGACGGGCGCCAAGCCGTTTCCGCCTGGCAATCCGGCCGCTTCGACCTGATCCTGATGGATGTCCAGATGCCGGAACTCGATGGCTACCAGGCCACCGCCGCAATCCGCGAAAAAGAATCCGGCTCTGGAGTCCATGTGCCGATCATCGCCATGACCGCCCACGCTCTGAAAGGTGACCGCGAGCGCTGCCTTGCAGCCGGAATGGATGACTATCTCTCCAAGCCCATCAATCGCATGGAACTCTATTCGTTGATTGAAAAACATAGCCCCGCTCCGGGTTCCCCCAAGCCGCACCCGGAATCTGCCGCGATTCCCAGTTCAGAAGCCCGCTGAGCTGCCCGCTCGCACAATCCCCGCTTGACTTCGCGCGGCCTCTCGCACATTATTCCCCCAATTCCACCAGGAAGACCGCGCTGCGATTGTCCGTACTTTTCTGTCACCCTCCCAGGCACCCATCATTCGTGTGCCAGACAGAAAACCTGCCGCGCAGCCGGTGAAAGGAACTCTTTCACAATGAATCGCACTCGAAACCGGTTCTATCTCTCCCTGCTGATTGCTCTTCTGCTTGTACTCGCGAATCTCACCCTGCGTCCCGCAAAGGCATCTCAGGCGGCCCAAACACCTGCGCCGACCGACCAGACCGATACCAGCGCAACGAAATCCCAGAAAAAGAAAAAGCCCACTACCGCGGATGACGCCGTAGGCGCGGATTCCTCTACCGCCAAGAAATCCAGCAAGAGCAAAAAGGCCGGGGCCACCGATGCGGCGACGACACCAGACACTTCGGCCACGAAGAAAACCTCAAAGAGCAAGAAGGCTGATACGGCCGATGCTGCGGCAACCGCGGACACTTCCACCACGAAAAAATCCTCGAAATCCACGAAATCCGTCGAAGCCGAGAGCTCTGCTCCGGCCGATGCCTCTGCATCCAAGAAAACTTCGAAATCGAAGAAGGCCGATGCGTCCGCGGATTCCTCAACTGCCGCCACCGCCAGTTCGACAACTTCAAAATCCAAGAAGGCCAGGAAATCGGACGCCGCGGAGACCGCTGCAGCGGCGCCTGCAGATAACAGCACGACCGCCGCACCTCCAAAGAAATCCTCCAAATCAAAGAAGGCCGCAACACCAGACGCCTCTGCTCCAGAAGTTGCGGCAACTCCAGCCGCAACACCGGCCCCGGCAGCGAAGCCCACTCCAGCCTCGGCCCCTGCCGCGACTCCCGCAGCAAAACCCGCCATCGCTCCGGCTTCAACTCCAGCGCCGGCTGCTTCCCCATCGCCCGCAGCTTCCACAACGCCGGCGGCGAAGCCCGCCGCTACGCCAACCGCTCAACAGCCTGTGCCTGCCAACAGCAACGGCATGGTCTGGGTGAACACGGACTCCGGGATTTACCACAAACCCGGGACCCGCTATTACGGCAAAACGAAGCAGGGCAAATACATGTCCGAAGCGGACGCCATCAAAGCCGGCTACCGCGCTTCTGAAAAGAATTAGCTTTTCCCGGCCCCGAATCGACTCAAACTCAAAGGAGAAAGCGAAATGAAGAAAAGTATCAGCCGGATTGTGATGTTGGCGTTCGTGCTTATGCTTGGCGTCGGGATCGTATTGTCGCAACCTCAGCCACAAGCCCCAAGCACGACCGCGCCCGCCGCGAAACCCCCCGCTGCGCCAGCCGCCAAAACCGCTGCCGCGGACCTTCTGGACATTAACAGCGCCACGAAGGATCAGCTCGACGCTCTTCCTGGCATCGGCGCCAAGTACTCGCAGAAAATAATTGATGGCCGTCCGTACGCCAAGAAAACCGACCTGGTCCGAAAGAAAATAGTTCCCCAGGCCACGTACAACAAGATCAAGGATCTGATCATCGCCAAACAGAAATAGCTCAACCTGATTCCCGCTATCAACTCAGAGTTGAAGGGAGCGTTTCGCCCTCATGCTCCCTTTAAACTCTCAAGGAGAATTCTATGGGACTCTTCGACGAAGTCCTTTCGATGGCGGGCTCCGCCATGGGTCAGCAGTCCGAACACTCCGGCGCTTTGAACGCCATCATGGGCTATATCAACAGCCCGCAAGTCGGCGGCATCTCGGGGCTCGAGAAGATGTTTCAACAAGGTGGCTTGGGAGCTGTATTCAGCTCATGGGTCAGCACCGGCCAGAACCTGCCGATTTCGGCAGACGCGCTGCAAAACGTTCTTCATAGCGGCGCGCTTCAGGAAGCAGCGCAACGCGCAGGCATCGATCCGAATCACCTTGCGGGTATGATGAGCACACTGCTTCCGCAC
>DATLVJ010000351.1:0-4845 GCA_035577585.1 Candidatus Limnocylindrales bacterium | reverse complement strand
CGAACCCACTCAATTGATTCAGAAAGCCCTGCAACAACGGCCGGAGATTCAGGCGATGCAGAACGAGGTGGTTTCCGCGGAGAAATTTGGACGCTCGGAACACGACCTGTGGTGGCCGACCGTAAATGCCGCGGGAGTGGTGGGCCAGGCTCCGGCGCGCGACGACCATATTCCGAGCTGGTACGGCGCCGTGGGGGTGAACATCAACATTCCCGTTTTCAACGGATTCTTGTTCAACGCGCGGGCCAAGAGCGCGGACCTCGATACGGAAATGAAGCGAAAGAAACTGCAGGAGATGGAAGACAACCTTGCGCGGGACGTGCGCAACAGCTGGCTGGACACGCAAAAAGCGTATGCGCGGCTGACCGTGACGCAACAGCTTCTGGAGCAGGCAAACCTGGCACTGGAATTGGCGCAGGCCCGGTACAAGTTAGGATTGAGCTCGATCGTCGAGTTCAGCCAGGCGGAACTTCAGAAGACCGACGCGGACTTGCAGGACACCGATGCGCGATACCAATACCGGCTGACGCAGATCATGCTGGCGTATCAGATGGGCGAGCGGCGCTAAGAGCAGCCAGAACTTTTTGTGAAACATCGCCCGAAAATTACTACGCCCCGCCCCAAATTGGCTTGAGGAAAGCCGCCTCGCGGCCACATTTAGCGTACCCGAATCACACTCCGCTCCATCCAACATCGCAAGTTGTGTGGTTCTCGAATCCAAATTGATGCTTTGTAACAAGTCGTAAACTGCTGTAAATGCAAGGGATAGCTAGTTACTCGAAACGATTGTTACAGACTATTTATGTTGGATTGATATAGCCGTAAGAGTGTCCACATAACTTCCCAATCGGGGTGGTACGCATTTCCCGGGTTCGTGTTCGAAATCTGCCGTAAAAAAAGAGAGAGGCAATGAGAAAACTAGCATCACTCGCACTATCGCTGTTCCTGTTGACCGGAACGGCCTTCGCTGATTCACCGAAAGATTCGCCGAAGGATGCAACCAAAGAAGCGGCGGCAACGCCCGCGAAACCGGCGGCGGCAAACACTCCAACCAAGACCACCGCGGAGCTTGCGGCACAGATGGAAGAACTCCGCCAGGCGTTACAAGCGCAGCAGGAGCAACTTCAGATGCTGAAGGAAGAGCTCTCCAAGCGCGACCGGCAGATCGAAGAAGCGCGGGAAGCGGCGGCGTCCGCCAATGCGCGCGCGACGGAAGCGAACACCAAGGCCGTGGAAGCGGTGACTACTTCAGCCGAAGTGAAGTCCACGGCAACGGCGCTGAATTCGACGGTAGCCAGCATGGCAGCGAGCAACGCCGCCGTTGTGAACTCCTCGGCACTGACGACGAGTGGGCAGAAGAAGGATGAAGACAAGGGTCCGACGACGATTCGCTTCAAGGGTGTGAACATCACCCCCGGTGGCTTTATCGAAGCGGCGACCATCAACCGGCAACACGCCCTGAGTGCTGATATCAACACTCCCTTTAACTCCATCCCGTATTCGGGCAACTCAACGGGCAAGTTATCTGAAATGAATCTGACGGCTCGGCAATCGCGCCTCACGTTGTTGATTGACTCGAAAGTAGGCGATACCAAACTAACCGGCTACTACGAAGCGGACTTCCTCGGCGCGGGCACGACCTCCAACAACCGCGAGAGCAATTCCTATGTGTTCCGCCAGCGGCAAATCTGGGGGCGCGCTGATTTCGCGAATGGCATTGCATTCTCGGCCGGGCAGATGTGGAGCTTGGCAACCGAAAACCGCAAGGGAATCGCAAACCGCGCGGAATGGCTTCCATTGATGGTCGACCCGCAATACGTCGTGGGTTTCACCTGGCAGCGTGCATATTCCGCCCGCCTTGCCAAGAGCTTCGGGGACAAGTTCACAGTCGCGGCCGCGATCGAAGGGTCCCAGGAAACGATTGGTGGACGCGGATTCAGCACGGTTACCAGTTTCAACGCAGGTACCGGAGCGACGACGACAAACCAAAACTTCTTCGTGTTTGCTCCAGGCGCGGGCGGCGGTCTCTACAACGCCTTCGATCCGACGGGGTACTCGATTAACAAGACCCCCGACTTCCTGTTCAAGGCGGCACTTGATCCCGGATGGGGCCACTACGAGGTGTACGGAATCGTGAGCACGTTCCGGAACCGCGTGTATCCTTGCGCGGTCGTTGGGACCACAGCGGGTAACATTCCAACGCCCGCAGACCCGCCAGGCCCCACGGTACTCGGTTGTACCCAATCCGCATCGCTCACGCCGAGCGTTGCGGGAGCCTTCAACGACACACGCACAGGTGGTGGCGTTGGATTCCATATGCACGCCCCCGTATTCTCGAAGAAGCTGGATGTCGGTCTCTCGGGCGCTTATGGTGACGGAACCGGACGCTTTGGCTCTGCCCAGTTGGCTGATGCGACGGTCCGTCCGGACGGCACTACCTCCTTAATTCACAACGCGAGCTGGCTTGGATCCTTGGAGTGGCACGCTACGCCGAAACTCGACATCTTCGGATATGTCGGTGGCGAATACGCGGCACGTTCAGCGTATACGGGCTATAACACGGTGAAGGTGACAACTACCCCTGCGATCCCAGGTTGCGGCAACGGCGCAAACGTTCCGGGCCAGCCGGATTGCGGCGGTGGCGCACCTCCAGGCACAATCCAATACCCAGTGCCGGCCCAAACGACCACCGCGATTACCACGAACCTTCACGGTGGATATGGTTCGCCATTCGCGAACAACAGCGGTTGCTCGACAGAGACCCTGCCCACCGGAACCAGTGCTCCTGGCGGGGGCGGTACCTGCGCGGGTGACACCCGGTACATCGGTGAAGGCACCCTCGGCTTCTGGCACAAGCTCTACCAGGGCGAAAAGGGCCGCGTCCAGTGGGGCATTACGTACTCCTACTTCTTCAGGAACAGCTGGTCGGGAGTTGCCGGATCCGGCGCGACAGCGGTCAGCGCATCGCCGCACGCGGTGGACAACATGGTGTGGACCGCGTTCCGTTATTACATCCCCTAACCCGAGGTCAGTCATTTAGCGAACCTGACCTGCCTGAGGGGCAGCCGAAATGGCTGCCCCTTTCTTATTTCACGCGCGCTTCGCTCCGGAGCCATATCACAAGTCATTGTTTTGTCATGAGCTTGGGAGCAGTCCGGGAGATATTTCGGATATTTAACAGACTCTACCGCGACTGTAACAATCCTGTAACAGCCGCTGGTCAGACTCGATTATCGGCGGCCTAATCTCGGAAAAGCAGGAGAGCAATCTTATGAAGCGATTTGCCGGACTTGCAATAGGTGTGTTTGCGCTGTGCGCGATCGTGCTGGCGGACAACGCATTGTTGATCAATGGAGCGGGTGCAACGTTTCCTTACCCGATTTATTCGAAATGGTTTGACGTCTACCACACGAAGAATCCCAACTTTCAATTCAATTACCAGTCGGTCGGGTCGGGCGCGGGGATCAAACAGGTCACCGAAGGAACGGTGGATTTTGGGGCGACAGACGGCCCAATGAACGACGACCAGTTGAAAGCATTTCAGGACAAGCACAACGGCGCCGGGATACTGCACTTTCCGACGGTGCTTGGTGCGGATGTGCCGACGTACAACATTCCGGGAGTGACCGGCGCGCTGAATTTCACTCCGGAAGCGCTGGCGGGAATTTTTCTAGGCAAGGTAACCAAGTGGAACGATCCCGCAATCGCCGGGCCGAACAAGGGTGTAAACCTGCCGGCAGCGGACATTATAGTGGTGCATCGCTCAGATGGCAGCGGAACAACCTACATCTGGACGGATTATCTCTCGAAAGTCAGCGACGAGTGGAAGACCAAAGTGGGCAAGGGCACGTCCGTCAACTGGCCGACGGGCATCGGCGGCAAGGGAAATGAAGGGGTGATGGGCAGCGTTAAAACCACGCCAAACGCGATCGGTTATGTGGAGTTGATCTACGCCGTGCAAAACAACATTCCCTACGGGTCCGTGAAAAATTCGTCGGGGAATTTCGTGAAAGCGGATCTGGCGAGCGTGACCGCGGCTGCGGCCGGCGCCGCGAAGGAGATGCCGGATGATTTTCGCGTCAGCATCACCAATGCGCCCGGCAAATCCGCGTATCCCATCTCCAGCTTTACCTGGCTGCTGATCCCGCAGAAATTTCAAGACGCGGGAAAACGAGACGCCGTCAAAAACTTCCTGACGTGGATGCTGGCCGAGGGCCAGGGCTCGGTGGAAGCGCTTTCGTACGCGAAGCTGCCGAAGGAAGTGGTCGAGAAAGAAAAGAAGGCCATTAACAATATCCAGTAGAACCGCCGGAGAAGCGTGGCAACAACCACTACAGCCTTGAAAGGCGCGGGCCCGGCGACGGGCTCGCGTTCGTTTTTTGCGAAGCTGCGCAACGGAGATGAAATCGCGCGGCTGGTGACGCTGGTATTTGCGACAACGGTGGTGCTGATAACGGCGGCGCTAGTCTGGGAGTTGTGGATCAATTCAGCGCTGCCGCGGGAGAAATTCGGATTCCATTTTTTTGTGACTTCGGTGTGGGATCCGATCATGGACCAGTATGGCGCGCTGCCGTTCATATACGGGACCATGGTTACCTCGGCGGTGGCTTTGTTCATCGCCGTGCCCCTGGGTATCGGCGCAGCCATCTTCCTTGCGGAATTAGCGCCACCACGCGTTTCTGACACTCTGCAATTCTTTATAGATTTGTTGGCGGCGGTGCCCAGCGTGATCTACGGCCTGTTGGGCGTTTTCATTATCGTGCCTGTGATGCGCACGGTTATTTATCCCGCTCTGAACAAGCCGTTTGGGTACTTGCCGATCTTTAAAGGGCCGTCCTACGGGGT
>DATLVJ010000350.1:0-7118 GCA_035577585.1 Candidatus Limnocylindrales bacterium | reverse complement strand
AGTCCGCCGTAGCGTTTATCGATACTGTCGAAGCGGAGGCCGGTTGGCGATGGATTGGTTGGAGCCACGATTAAGTTTGACTGGCGCGGCTCCGCGAAGCGCGAGGAGGGACGCGCGGGTGATTAGTTACAGCGAAAGCGTTGAGGCCCTTTTACAAACCCAAGGACGGGCCGGGCGAGCCCGGCCCCTACAAGAGCGATTCTCCTAAAGGCGCCCGCCTCGGAAGGCGGCCGCTACAAAGCAATTCAGCCGCGGACCAGGTCGCGGAGGAGTTTTTCGACGCGGGATTTCTCGCGTGCGTAGTCCTCCTCAGAAATGGTACCGGCCTGCTTGCGCAACTCCAGACGAAAGACATCTTCCTTCAGTGAATCGAGATTGGCGTTCACCGCTTCCTGAATGGCTTCGACTCCCACCTGCTCCTTCGTTGTTTTGGCGGCTTTTTTCGGTCGCGCCGGGGCGGCATTTTCCTGCTCTGCGGCGGGAGCGACGACCACCTGTTTCCTCGAGAGCAGAATAGCGCCGAGCGCGAAAAGCGCTACAAGGCCGAAGAGCATAGGCCATTTCAGATCGTCAATCCGCGGCGGCGCCACGTCCACCTGTGGCCCCTGCGTACGCGAATTCCCTTCCTGCCCTTGCTGCTGGCCCGGGGCGTCCGCGGCTTCGGCGGCTTGCGGGGAACCAACACCCGAAACAGAGACGCTGAGCGCACCCTTCGCGGCAAGCGCGTCGTGGAGATACACGTTCATGCCCTGTTCCTGGCCGGCGGCGCTGATGCCCTCGCCGGTCAGCGTGACGCCTGGCGGCGCGACGAGAAGCATGCGTATGCCGGCGTAAGTGGCCGGCAGCTTCAGAGTCGCAGAATTGCCGGAATACGGCAGTTCGTAGGAGAGGCGAATGTTCGTTTCGCCCGGATGGAATGCGTACGCGATGGCGTAAAGGCCCTTGCCCTTGTCGATCGAGGCTTGCCGAACATCCATGCCCAGCGATCCGGTGGCGGTAACGCTTTGGAGCGCGGCCTTGTCCGGAATCGCAAATTCAAACGTTCCCTCGGCACGGAAAAAGGCGACGGCGGGTTTCGAATCGTTCTTGACGTTGTACTCTTCGGCGCCGATCAGCTTGCCATCGCGGGGTTGAAAGATGATCACGTGGGATGCGGGCACGACCGTCTTCGGATCTTTGCTGACGTCAAACACTTCCACGTCCACCTGCGGACGTCCCGGCGGAAGAAACCCATTAAAACCGACCCCCTGGTAAGTGACGCGGAGGAGCACGGGCCCTGCGCCGATCGAGTCGTTAGTGGCGGTGAACTGGCCCTGCGCATCGCTCTTGACGGTGGCTAGCAGCTTCATGCCCTGGGTGGGGCTGAGAAGATCGACGTCGGTATTCGGAATGGGCTTGCCCGTGGTGCGATTCACTACTGCCCCGTGAACGGTTCCGGCGAGCGATCCGGAGGCGGCGAAAAGTGCGGTGAGGGCGGCGGTAAGAAGACGCGGCCAGAAAGCCTTCATCGAGCGCTCCGCCCGCCCGCAGAAGCAGGGTCCGCGCCCGGCGTACGAGCGGGGGGACGCGGGCGGCGAATCTGCGATTCGGTGACCTGCTCGATTTCGGCGAGAACGAGGGCGGCTTCGTTTTCGAGGGTCACTTTCATGGTTTCGTAATCGCCTTCGGAATATTTTCCAGCGCGGTATTCGAATTTCAGGTCGCGCAGATTGTCGTAGATGGTGTCGCGCCGCTCCAGGAGTTGATCGAGCTTAGTGCGATGAGGGGCCAGGTCGGAGGCGTCGGGCTGAATGTAAAAGATGAAGAGGAAAACCGCGGCGGCCAGGCCCAGGCACGCGCCAAAGATAGCCCAATCGTTGGGAAGGACCAGCAGCGCACCGAGAGCGAGAGGGAGCATCGGCTTAATCCTCAGTGTCCCGATCGGCCTGGGAACGCGCACGTTCGTAGGCTTCGGGAGAAATGTGAACGCCGGCGGGAGCAACTGCGGCGGGGGCGGGCGCTTGCTTGCGCCATTTGTTGATAAAGAAAACAACCACGGCGGCGCCGCCAAGAAAATAGAACACGGGCATGAGCCAGGCCACCAGGCTGAAGCCGGACTTCGGCGGCTCCGCATAGACCGTGGTGCCGAATTCCTGAACGAACGTTTGCGTGATCTTGTCCTCAGAGTCTCCGCGGCTGACCATCGCGCCAAGCTCTTTCAGCATGGAAGAGGACATCGTGCAGCCGACGTGGTTGCATTGGGTCAATATCTGTCCGCAGCCGCACATGCAAAGAAATTTGCCTCCGACTTCCTTCACGCGGTCGGCCTGCTGCTGGGCCACAATGGGCAAGACGGCAAAAGCGACAACCAGGAGAAGCGGAGCGAAGCGACGGCGATTAGTCATGGCCCTCACGCAGGGTTACCGAAGGATTCATGGCTTGGGCAATCGGCGAAGCCGCGGTTGCGGGTTGCGGCACCAGGCCAACGGCGAGTCCGGCGCGGCGATTAGGCATCAGCGCCAACAGCGTGCCCATGACCACCCAAACCCCACCGAGCCATATCCATTTGACCAGCGGATTCAGGAAAGCGTGAATCACAGGAAGCTTTGTGTCCGCGTCCATGCCCGCAAAGACTACGTAAACGTCTTCCCGAAGCGTGGAATAAATCGCCACCATGGTTCCGTTACCTTCGTCTGTGCCCTGGAACTGGCGCTTCTCGGGATACAGCAACATTAGCTGCTTATTGTCCTTCAACACTTCGACAATCATGCGCTGCGCCGTGTAGTTCTGTTCCGGCTTGGTGTCCGCGCTTTGCAGGACAAGCGTGTACGGCCCGAGTTTCATGGATTCGCCGAGGTTCATCGGGCGCTGCACATCGGTGTTGAATGCGGAGCCCGCGAGGCCGATGAATATGAGCACCATGCCAAAGTGGACGACGTAGCCGCCGTAGCGCCGCGTGTTGCGCATGGCCAACTCGTGCGCGCCCATTGGCAGGCTCATGCCGGTGCGCGCGGAGATGACCTTAGCGCCGCGGAAGAACTCCATCACGATGGTCCAGAAAACAAAGCCGCAAAGCGTCAGACAAATAATGGAGAAGGTGTCGCGATAGCCCAGCAAAAACGCGGCCGCGCCACTCATCAGACCGAAGATCACGGGCCAGCCGAAATTCCGCTTCAAGCTATCCCCCGAAGTTTTGCGCCAGGCAAGCAGCGGGCCGACCCCGGTAAGGAAAAGAATCGCCAGCCCCACCGGAATCATGATTTTGTTGAAGAAGGGAGCGCCGACGCTGATGCGAGAGCCGGAGAGTCCTTCGGAAATAACGGGAAACAAAGTGCCCGAAAGAACCGCGATGCAGGCCACGAGGAAGAGCAGGTTGTTAAAGAGAAAGCTGGATTCGCGCGAGATCATCGAATCGAGCTGGTTTTCACTTTTCAGATAGTCGCGATTCTTAAGGTAGGCGCCGAAGCATACCAGGAGGATGAGCGCCAGAAATCCGACAAACCACGGGCCGATGTGCGAGTTCGCAAACGCGTGCACGGAACTGACGATGCCGCTGCGCGTGAGGAAAGTTCCCAGAATGCACAGCATAAACGTGCAGAAGACCAGCCACACGTTCCACACCTTCATCATCCCGCGCTTTTCCTGCATCATCACGCTGTGCAGAAACGCCGTTCCGGATAGCCATGGCAGCAGCGAAGCGTTCTCAACCGGGTCCCATCCCCAATAACCGCCCCAGCCGAGAACCGCGTAAGCCCAGTGTGCGCCAAGCAGAATACCGATGGACTGGAAGCACCACGCGATCATGGTCCATTTGCGGGTAAGGTGAATCCACTTTTCGCCCGGGTACCGCGCCAGCAAGGCGGCAAGCGCAAACGCAAACGGAATTGTGAAACCCGTATAGCCGGAATAGAGATTCGGCGGGTGAATTACCATTTCCGGATACTGCAGAAGCGGATTCAGGCCGTTGCCGTCCATGCGGGTAAAGGGCTCCAGCACGCCGTTGGCGTTCACCGCGGCGAGTGTTTTGAACGGGCTTTCGACAAAATTGTTCAGGATAAGGAAGAAGGTCTGGACGCCCGCGAGAACGACGCCGACGTACGGCATCAATTCGCCGTTTTTATTGCGATAGGTGATTAGGACCGACAAAACGTAAATCGAAAGCAGAAAGCTCCAGAACAGCAGCGACCCTTCCTGTCCGGACCAGAGCGAGGCGATTTTATAAAAAGTCGAAAGATCGCGATTGCTGTGCGAGACCACGTAAGCCTGGGAAAAATTATCGCTGAAGAGCAGATATTCAAGGCTGAACGTGGCGATGAAAATCAAAACACAGGTGGCCATTCCGGCCTGGCGCGTGCTCTTAATCAGCAGGGGATGGCGCGTCAGGATCGCCGCGATGCCGCCAACCAACGCATAAATTGCGCAGACAAAGGCCAGCAGGAGCGTAAACGATCCGAATACATCCATATTGCTTCCGCCTCTCCCCGAGGATTTTCGACTGGCGCGTTACATGCTGCTTCGCTGGGTTGTTGCGGCCGGAGCGGGTTTGTCGCCACCCGGAGCGGTCTCATACTTGGAAGCACACTTGGCCTGCACGTGTTCGGCGACAAAGCGGCCATCGGCGCCCGTACGCCCCTCAACAAGTGCTTGCGACTTGTCCTTGAACGTGTCCGGCAAAGGATCGCTGCCAACATACGTGATGGGCAGGGTCTTGCCCTGCTCTTCCAGTGTGAAGTCCACGCGGCCCGAACCCGGCTTAATGCTGCCTTCGACGACGATCCCCGCCAGCCGGATGCGATGCGCACGCTCGGAGGCGTTCAGCGTCTGGTACTCTGCGATGGTGTGATAGTAGGTCTTGCTCTCGCCATAGCCGAGCCATGCGAGACAGGCCAAGGCCACCACAATCACTCCAACGCCCACACCAAATTTCGCCCGATTCTGCACAAATCACCCCTAAAGGAGCGGTTCCGAAGGACATCTTAGCACACCGCGAACTTCCAACGTGCCACAGTTAGTGTCAATTAGGCTAGCCCGAAACTCAGTGATTCGTGTCACAAAGGAACCTAGGTGCCCTGCGCTGCGTGGGCGGGTAAGGCAGCGCGAAAAGCGGCCAACTCCTGGGTATCCGATGCGTTTTCGGCGGAATAAGACGTAAAAATTGGTGTCGAAAAAACCCGGCAACCGAGAACGGGCTCGGTGAGTTGGGGGAGAAATGGCTGGAGCTCCGTGGAGAGCACTAGGACGCGCTTCGGCTTCAGGGAACGGCGGATCCGGGCAACGGCTTGCGGCAGATGCCGGTCCAAGAGGTTCACCGCCTCGGTGGCCTCGGTTCCCTGGTGGACAGGACACTCGAGAAGATAGACGAGGAAAAGGCCGCGTTTTTGGAACTCGGTAAGGACTTCCTCGTTGGACTTGGCCGCCGTTGAAATCGATATGGCGGCGAGAAGATCGCCTGCGAGGCCGATAAACGGACCCTCCGGGGAGTAGAGAAACTCGGAATCAGACTCGGGGGCGGAAGCGGCAAGCAGAAGGGCCTGAATGTGAATGGGGCGGAAACGCGTAGCCCACTCAAGGCGCTGCAGGCGGCGTGCGATGTGCTCGCCCGTAGCGAGCTGGCCGCAGCCGTCGCAAGGCAAAAGTGTGGGATCAGCCATATCCAAAAATGGTAGAGCAAGGAGCTAGCCGTGGCAAATAGCCAAACGCCGAGGGCTGTCGCTAGAAGGGGGCGGCTGCGAAGCCGGGATGGTATGGGGGTAGAACTGCCGCGCAACCGCACCGTTGGTTATTTCTGGAACCCGGATGGTTGGACGAAGTTGCGGAGGTTATACGGCCATTTGACCGGGTATCGGATTCAGAATCACCTATTGCATAGGATCACAAGCTCTATGAAGAGAGCTGCGCCGAAAGCAACCACGCCAATCGCCCGAAGCATCCAGATGTAACCCTGAGTCTCCATCCAGCCAAGAAATGGATTTTGAAATCCCCAAAAATTTGCGCGTTTCCTGAGAGCGGCAGCCTGAATGCGATACGGGAATCCCAAACCGGCAACTCCGATGGCCAGGAAAAACAAAGCCACTAGATGGCCAAGCTGAGTATTTGTATTCATTGTCTTCTGAACCCAAGCGGCCCTTGCAGAAGCTTACTTGGAGACTGCGGCATCGGAGGGGAGCTTGGAGCGCAGGCACCACTTCAGCTCCTGGCTCATTTCGGTGACTTCCATACCGGGCATGACGATGAATTTGCACGACAGCATTTCGCGCCCCTCGTCGTCATCGGGAAGCTGGCAGGTGACGCGGCAATACTGGCAATCCTGGTTCCAGCAGAAACGCCCGTAGGGGATGGTTTCCGGGCTGATGAACTGAAAGCAACGCAGCAAGGAATTGCGCTCCGGCACCTGGAACTTCTTGCCAAAGATAGTGATCTCAACCAGTTTTTCGTACGGACGGAAAGGTTCCGACATGATGGCTCTGTCCTTTGTTGACAGCTTGCAACGCGGCTCAAAGTCCCCTGAGCTGGTAGTGGTGCGGTGCTTTCTCAGATTAGTGCGGCAAGACGGGTGGAACAACGAAACGATGCGGCGGACGTAGCGAAAGCGGTACGGGGTGGGTAGCGCTGGACTTACGCGCCGAGGTCGAAGAACTGGCACATGTGGCGGAATTTCTGGTAGCGGGCGTGAAGGAATTCTTTGGGGGCCTGGTTTGAAAGAATAAGGAGCTGGCGCTCGAGGACGTCGCCGAAAATTCTGGCGGCCGCTTCGTAATCGCTGTGGGCGCCGCCGTCGGGTTCGGGAATGATTTCGTCGACGATCCCAAGGTCCTTCAGGTCGGTTGACATGATTTTCATCGCGATAGCGGCGGTTTCGGCTTTGGTGGAATCCCGCCAGATGATGGACGCACACCCCTCAGGCGAGATCACCGAGTAGAAACCGTTTTCCAGAATGTTCACGCGGTCGCCGACGGCGATGGCCAGCGCACCGCCGGAGCCACCTTCCCCTGTCACCGTTACGATGATGGGAACGGGGAGCCGTGCCATTTCGCGCAGGTTGCGGGCGATGGCTTCTCCCTGGCCGCGCTCTTCGGCGTCAATGCCGGGGTACGCGCCTGGCGTGTCAATGAATGTAAGCACGGGGCGGCCGAATTTTG
>DATLVJ010000349.1:0-2963 GCA_035577585.1 Candidatus Limnocylindrales bacterium | reverse complement strand
ACTG
Organism: Candidatus Limnocylindrales bacterium; assembly: GCA_035577585.1. Lineage (GTDB taxonomy): Bacteria > Acidobacteriota > Terriglobia > Acidiferrales > UBA7541 > Acidiferrum. The sequence goes on along the minus strand of DATLVJ010000349.1, from coordinate 2,959 downwards.
GTAACGGCGGTCGTCGATGGACCAGGAGCGGTTGGTGTCCATCAGAATGCCGTCGGCGGTGTCGGCGATCAAGTTTTCCGGAGTCCACGTGCCTGGAAGCAGGCTGACGTTGGTCATCCGAATCATCGGCAGGCGATTCCAGCTTTCGGTCCGCATGGTGCCGCCGGAGCGCTGTAGGCCGATGAGATGCGCGGTTTCCCGGCTGGAGAGATAGCCGCGAAATTCGCCGTCTTTGATCACATCGATGCATTGAGCGGGGACGCCTTCGTCGTCATAGGCAAAGGTGCCGAGGCCGGGGCCGTGGGCCGGGCGGGCGTCGGCGACGACATTCACGATCGAGGATGCGTAACGAAGATTGTTCAGTTTGTCGAGCGTAAGAAAGCTGGTGCCGGCAAAATTTGCTTCCTGGCCGAGAACGCGATCGAGTTCGATGGGATGGCCGACGGATTCGTGAATCTGCAGGCCGAGCTGGCTGCCGCCGAGGATCAAGGTCGACTGTTTTTCGGGACATTGCGCAGCGGAGTGGAGGGCAACCGACTCTTCGGCCATCCGCGGGGCGTGCATCAGGAGATCCATCGCCTCGATCAATTCGTAGCCACCGAGAATATGCTGGCCGCCGAAGCTATTCGGAAAGGAGCGCTTTTGGATGGCATCGCCTTTGAAGGAAGTGGCGACGATGCCGCAGCCGGAGTGATATCGCCGCTGGTGAATCTTCGAGCCGGCACTGGAGGCGAACCAGGAATCGATTTTGCGGAATTGCATGTCGGTTTCGGTGAGCGTGACGCCTTTTATTCCGCGCATGGCGGCGTCGGCTTTCAGCAAGAGATCGATCTGGGCTTCGAGGGGAATTTCGAAGGGGTCTTTCTGGCATGGGCCCATCCAACTGTCCACGTAGGGAGGTTCGGCGGCGAGCTGCACGTCTTCCTTTTTTGCGAGAGCGGAAGCTTTCGCGATGGAAACGGCTTGCGCGGCGCAGGCGGCTACACCTTCGCGGGTGAGTTGATCGGTGGAAGAAAAGCCCCAGGCTCCGCTGACGACGACGCGGATGCCGAGTCCGATGGACTCGCTCTGGCCGAGTGTGCCGACTTCGCCGCTTTTCGTGGTGAGATCACGCTGGCGGAGGTGCATGACGCGGACGTCGGCGTAGGTTGCGCCGCGAAGGCGGGCGACGTCAAGAGAGTGTGCGCAATAATCCCACATAGGAGGCACCAAAATTTTGGGGCGGTTCGATTTTGTCGAAACGCCCCTTATTGAATCGTATCAAATGTTGGGAGAAGGCGCCCGCCCCGTAATACCGTTCGGGGTGCAAAGTGCGCACCTCAGAAGGCGGCCGCTACATCGGAAGACTACGTGCCCTCTTGCCAGGACGCGAGGTACTGTTCCTGCTCGGCAGTGAGCTTGTCGAGGCGGTGGCCCATCGATTCGAGCTTGAGGCGGGCGATTTCGCGGTCGAGGTGTTCGGGAACGATGTAGACCTGAGGCTTCATCTCTTTGTGGTGCTTGACGAGATATTCGGCGGAGAGCGACTGGTTCGCGAAGCTCATGTCCATCACGGAAGCGGGGTGGCCTTCGGCAGTGGCGAGGTTGACGAGACGGCCTTCGGCGATGAGGTAGACTTTGCGGCCGTCCTTCATGAGGAATTCATCCACGAGCGGGCGAACTTCTTTTTTGCCGGAAGAAAGCGATTCGAGCGCGGGGATTTCGATTTCCACGTTGAAGTGGCCGGAGTTGCACACGATAGCGCCGCTCTTCATCACTTCGAAGTGCTCACGGCGAATGACGTTCTTGTTGCCGGTGACGGTGATGAAAATGTCGCCTTCCTTGGCGGCGTCGGCCATGGGCATCACGCGGAAGCCATCCATCACGGCTTCGATACCCTTGACAGGATCGATTTCGGTAACGATGACGTCGGCGCCGAGACCCTTGGCGCGCATTGCGGCGCCGCGGCCGCACCAGCCGTAACCGGCGATGACGACTTTGAGGCCGGCGATGAGCACGTTGGTCGCGCGAATGACGCCGTCCAGCGTGGACTGCCCGGTGCCGTAGCGGTTGTCGAAGAAGTGCTTGGTCATCGCGTCATTTACGGCGATGATCGGATACTTCAGAGTGCCGTCCTTGGCCATGGCGCGGAGACGAATCACGCCAGTGGTGGTTTCCTCGGTTCCGGCGATGACGTTGCCGACGAGATCCTGGCGTTTGGTGAGGAGCATGGTGACGAGGTCGCAGCCGTCGTCCATGGTGAATTGCGGCTTGTGATCGAGCGCGGCCTTCATGTGCTGATAGTAGGTGTCGTTGTCCTCGCCTTTAATCGCGTAAGTAGGAATGTTGTAATCCCGATTCAGGGAGGCCGCGACTTCATCTTGTGTGGAAAGAGGATTGGAGGCGCAAAGCACGGCGTCGGCCCCGCCATCGCGCAGGGCGATCATCAGGTTCGCCGTTTCGCTTGTGACGTGAAGACAGGCGGAAACACGGAGTCCCTTGAGCGGCTGCTCCTTGATGAAGCGCTTGCGGATGGACTGCAGCACGGGCATCTGCTGCGCGGCCCACTCAATCTTGCGCTTGCCCGCGTCGGCAAGCCCGATGTCTTTTACGTCGCCTTTTTTCAATTCTGCGGTAGCCATTGCTGGAGTCCTCACAATTTAAGTTTGCATTCGCCGGGCGAATGATTGTACCGGGACGCTTTCTGCCGCCAAGAGGGTGCTGCCAGCGGCAGAGAGGGAAACTGTTCGACGAAACAAGAAAAGCCGCGGTGAAAACTAGCGGCGGGCGGCCACTTCTACGGGAACGCCAAGTCCCGCGGCTTTGCGCAGGGCATCGGCGCGGTCGGTCTTTTCCCAGGTGAAGCCGGGGCCGGAACGGCCGAAGTGGCCGTAAGCGGCTGTCTGCTTATAGACGGGCCTGCGCAGATCGAGCGTTTCGATGATTGCTTTCGGCGTGAGCGAAAAGTTCTGGCGCACGA
>DATLVJ010000348.1:0-2481 GCA_035577585.1 Candidatus Limnocylindrales bacterium | reverse complement strand
GAATGGAAAGGCGTCAGCGAAGAGACCACGACCGGCGTGCATCGGCTTTACCAGATGCTCGAGGCGGGCAAGCTCTTAGTACCCGCAGTTAACGTCAATGACTCGGTCACCAAATCGAAATTCGATAACCTGTACGGATGCCGTGAATCGCTGGCCGACGGTTTGAAACGCGCCCTTGGTGTCATGATTGCCGGCAAGACCGCCGTGGTTTGCGGTTATGGCGATGTCGGTAAGGGCAGTGCGCACAGCCTCAGAGGCTTTGGCGCTAGGGTCATTATCACCGAAATCGATCCCATCAATGCCCTGCAAGCCGCGATGGAAGGTTTCCAGGTTACTACCCTCGAAGAAACTCTGGGCCAAGCCGATATCTACGTCACATGTACCGGCAACTGCGACGTCATCACGCTCGAGCACATGCTCAAAATGAAGGACCAGGCAATCGTCTGCAATATTGGTCATTTCGACAACGAGATCCAAGTCGAGCGTTTGAGCCAGGCCAAGGGCGTGTCCCGCGTGAATATCAAGCCTCAGGTGGACCGCTTCGACTTGCCCGGTGACCGCAGTATTTACCTGCTAGCCGAAGGCCGTCTGGTGAATCTCGGCTGCGCCGAAGGTCATCCCAGCTTCGTTATGTCGAATTCATTCACTAACCAGGTCCTGGCCCAGCTCGATCTGTGGGCCAACCGCCAGAAGTACAAGCCCGCGGTCTATCGGCTATCCAAGAAACTGGACGAAGAAGTGGCCCGTCTGCACCTCGAAAAAATTGGGGTCAAGCTCACGAAACTTTCGAAAAGGCAGGCCGACTATATCGGCGTGCCGGTCGAGGGTCCTTACAAAGCTGAGCATTATCGATATTGATCAGGATGTTAACTGCAGCGGCGTCTCGTCAGAGACGCCGCTGGAATTTCTCCCAATAAGGCGGAGCTGAAGAAACGCCCTGGCGGCTATCCGATATTCTGCTCTGATCAGCTGGCGCGGGAGGCTCTTCGGGACAACACTACGCGGTCCGATGGAAACTTCGGTTGTCATCCAGTGCCCGTTCTGTGGGCAGGAGTTCGAGCTCGTTGTTGATACGAGCATCCCTGCCCAGCGGTTCACTACTGATTGCGAAATCTGCTGTCGGCCTTTCGAAATCTCCGCTGAATGTGAGGATGGGGAGGTCGTCAGCCTGGATGTGATGGCAGATTAATCTGCTCAGAAATCCGAAGACCGAATGACCGAATGACCGAAAGAGAGTCGAAATCCCAAACCCGAGGACGAGACAACGTGTTCTTGTTCGGCTTTCGACCTTCGGATTCCGGATTTTTATTTAATCCCGTCCCCGAAGCTTGGAAAGTAAACGAATCAGTTCGAGGTAAAGCCACACCAAGGTGACGAGCAGTGCCATGCCGCAATACCACTCCATAAACCTCGGCGCGCCGCTGCGCACGTTCTGCTCGATCACCGCAAAGTCCAGTAGCAGGTTGAACGCTGCAATGCCGACGATGACGAGGCTAATGCCAATCCCGAGCGGGCCGCTCTCGTGAATGAAAGGCACCCGGTGGCCAAAAAAGCCCAATAGCATGTCAACCATATAGACCAGGAAAACTGCGGCGGTAGCAGCGAAAACGCCCTTCATGAGCCTCTCCGTCACGACAATCGTCCGTGTGGTATAGGCGGCGAGCATAACCCCCAGCACGCCGAACGTCAGCAACATCGCATTCAGAACGATGCCCGGATAACGATGTTCAATCACCTGCGAAATTGCGCCCAGGCATAGGCCTTCGAGAAGTGCGTAGGCCGGAGCTGCTACCGGCGAAGTCGCCGGTTTAAACGTGCCAACCAGGCAGGCTATCAGACCGCCAACTAATCCTATGAGCACCAATGGCCCCCGCAGCTCAGGATGTGTCCAGGCAAATGCGCCCGAGGCCAGACAAAGCAGGAGCAGAATCCCCGATTTGTTTACCACGCCCTGCAAGGTCATCGACTCGCCGCTCGCCCAGGCCGTCGAAAACGCTCCGTCACGCTTCAATAGTGGATTAGATGTTTCCATGTGGCCTTATTCTAGAACAGTTTGCCCTCCATGCAAGTTATACCCACTCTTCGGAAGGCCGAGTTCCACGAGGCCCAACTCTATAAAAGGCTTAAAATTCCAATACCTGCTTGTATTCAGGCGCAATAACTTCGGCTTTCGGTTTAAGCACCCGCAAGGTCTCGGCAAAAGCCAGTGCCTGGCTTTCCTCCCCGTGAATCACCGCAATGCGTTTCACCTCTCCGCCGATCCCTTCGACGTAGCGCTTCAGCTCGCTTCTGTCTGCGTGCCCGGAAAAAGAATCCAGCGAGACAATCCGCGCGCGCACCTGGTGCGGTTCCCCGAAAATATTCACCGGATTTTGACCGGCGAGGATCTGAGCCCCCAGGGTATGCTCTGCGCAATAGCCGATGAACAGGACGAGATTCCCAGGGTTGCCGATATGGTTCGCCAAATGATGGCGGATGCGC
>DATLVJ010000347.1:0-22696 GCA_035577585.1 Candidatus Limnocylindrales bacterium | reverse complement strand
TGTAATCCACAGCACTGCTCAACATACTCGAGCAGAACTTGTATGTAATCCACACCCTCAATCCCCAGGGCGACCGTAATCGCTTCCAGGTTATCGGCGTGAATTTGCCAGCCTTACTGTTGTCAAAGAGCGTTGGCCCTGATCCCATCAGGGGCCCCGATTTTCATCGAGGCTTCTTCCTTGCGGAAGACCTGGGAGCCTCTAGCATCCATTGCCGCTAAAAACGTCCCATAAAATGCAAAACCCGGCGTCGAGCGCCGGGCACAACCGCCTGTTGGTAGCGGTTCCACGCGAAGCTCGACAAAATTTTACCCTGTGCTCGTAAGGCGCCTCACTATAGGATCTGTTCTTGGAGAACTTGAGACCCGACTGTGAATCCCCTGCACGGCCCAGCACTTTTGAGGAAGTGCCGAACCATTTGTAATCTTACATCAAGCCGGAAATATGTCAAGCGCTTCACTAAACTTTTTTAGAAGCTTTCCACACCCCTGTGGAAGCTGTGGGAAAAGCTGCCACAGCCCTGTATTCATTGAGGATTGCAGCGGTTTACCCGCGCGGTAAAAAGCGGCTATTAAAGCCTAAAGCCGGAGTCGACCTTAACTAGGATTTGCAGCCGGGACGTATATTCGGCAGGATTCAAGCCCGAATCCTGCGCCGGAATCCCCGCAATTTAAGAACCGCAGTCCGCCTGAAGATTCAGTTTCCATTCTCCCATCGTCATTTTCCTGTCTACTTTTCCCCGCAAAATCCGGGAAATTTATGACGTTCGATTGATGCCAATCTGACAACCGATTACCCCTCTCCGCCTAGTCTTTCATCGAGCGGGCGCCGGCAAGATCCTCGTCTTGCGGGGGTGCTTGTGATTCCAGATTCACAAGGAGATCGAAATGAAGAAAAGAGACTCGCAGCAAAACGCCGGTGCAGCATCCAACCGGCGAACGTTTTTGAAGAAAGGTGTTGCAGCGGCAGGCGCGGCGACGATGGGAGTGGGGCTGTTGAATTCGCCGGCGCGTGCTTTCGCACACGGGGATGAAGGCAACAACGGACGAATCAACAAAGGAGACGCGGCGATTTTGCGTTTCCTGCAAGTACTGGAAACAATCGAGGCCGACATCTGGCGGCAGTACGCCGAACTGGGCGGCGCCGGAGCAAACGTTCCAGGAACCGTCGGCAATTCGCCAGTCGATCTTTTTTTCCAGGGCGCGCCGATTCCGACCGCATTGGCGCCGCTTTACCTTATGGGGCTTCAGCAGCTCGACGGCGACATGCCGCAATACATCAACGACAACACCGACGACGAACTCTCGCACATGTCCTTCCTCAGGAATTATCTGGAATCGAAGGGCGAGCGGGTAGTTGATTTGACCAGATTTTTCAATCTGACCCCGAGCCAGGTGCCGGGCGTTCCACAGTCGGGCCGCCTCACAAACCTGACGCAGCTCACGGTCGATACCACCTGGTGGACTCGCTATAGAAGCGATTCGAAAAACCCGGATCTGGGCGACACATTCGATAATGCGATTCCAACCCTCGCGGTAGGGCAGCACACGGCAATTCCCCGGTCCAACGCCGATTTGATCGCGGATCCCAACCAACCGGGCGGAGTTGGCGTCCACACGCAAGCGATCGCCAACACCGCCGGGTTTCACTTTGCCTGGATCGAACAAGGCGGCAGCAGCCTGTACCCGCAACTGGCGCAGCGCGTAACGAATGTGGAAGTATTGCGCGTTCTGCTTTCGATTGGCCCCTCGGAAGTAGCCCATTTCCAAACCTGGCAGGACAAGGCCGGGAATGCGATTCAGCTAACCGACACCGACACGGGGTTCCCCGGTTCAACCGGCGCGACCGTGACTTTCCCTAACCTGAATGGATTTACGGACCCGAAACTCGCCGATGAATTCCAAACCAACCTGATCATGCCGGAACCCACCTTCTTCCTGAACAAAAAGTTCGGCCCGGTCTCGATCATCCGGCCGACAGAGACCAGGAATGCCGCGACGGCTGCGCTTCAAAGCTTTATTGATGGCGGCCTGTTCATTGGCCACACGTCGAAGAGCGGAAAGTCGGACGGGTTCGTGGAACTGCTTCGCGAACTGGCTGCCGATGCCGACGAGGCGCGACGCGAACTGGATTAGACCATCCGAGATACGGCTCGGCATCGCGGTGGAGACTCAACTGCGACCCGGGTTTTCCTATCAGGAAGCGATTTGCCGCAAGAGCAAGGGGTCCGGACCCGCGTGGTACGGGCCCTTTTTATTATGGGAACAAGCCGCTTGAACCTCGCAACCGGTTTTGTACCCAAACCGAGAAATCTGCATCGAATAGGACCGGCCAAGCGATAGTGCTGGCCTGTTGAAATGATTGCCAACCGCGAAAATTCGTTGCGGTGCAACCCCGCGGATTGGTTTGCCACACGCGTAATCTTGACACTGAAGGGTTGGCAGTCTACACTACGGAGTTTTTAGATGGCCCTTTGGAGCCATCCGGGTGAGGTCAGAAAGAAAATGGATAAGAAGCGCCTGGAATACTACAAGAAGAAATTATTGAATCGCCGCGACGAGCTGGTGAGGACCATCACGCGCACCGAAGAGGAAGGGCGGCAAGCGGACGACGATCCGACGGTGGACCTGGCGGACAAAGCTGCCAATTCCTACACCAAGGAATTCCTGTTCGGCCAGACCAATACCGACCGCGCAATCCTCAACATGATTGACGAAGCATTGAAGCGGATCCGCAACGAAGAGTACGGAACCTGCGCCAACTGCCAGGAAGAGATGCAGCAGAAGCGCCTGGAAGCCGTTCCCTGGGCCAAACACTGCATCACCTGCCAGGAAAAGAAGGAACAAGGGCTGCTCTAGGTCGAACTGTTTCGGCGCTAATTTTCGTTACCTTTTCGTCAGCTAATTAAATTATAATCCAAGCGGAAGCGATTCGCGCGGCAGATGATGCCCCTTTCGAACTCCCGCATTCACGTGGCGCGCTGGCTGCACTCCCTGGCCGGCGCGGTCGCCTCTGTTCTCTTCCCTTCCGGCTGCCGGATTTGCCAGGCCTTGCTGACGCGAGCGGATCGCCTGCCGTTTTGCGACACCTGCCTGGAATCTTTTCGTAAACTTTCCGAAGAAGTCTGCCTTCGCTGCGGGCAACCCTGGACGGAAGGCGGAGACGTGGATGGTGACGAAAACGTTTGCCGGGAGTGCCGGGAACGCGGGTTTGCGTTTGACGCGGCGCGAAGCTTCGGAGTTTACGAGGGGGCTCTGGCGCGCGCGATTGTGCTGATGAAATACGAGCGGATTGAGCCGCTGGGAGCGTGGTTTGCCAAACAGCTTCAGCAGGCGGCGAAGCGGATCCCCCCTCAGTTTGCCCCCGATTTGATCGTGCCGGTGCCCCTGCACCGGACGCGGCAACGGGAGCGGGGCTTCAACCAGGTGGATCTGTTCGGCAGGACGCTGGCAAAGAGGCTGGGACTGCCGTACCGTCCCGTATTGCTCAAGCGCGAACGCGCCCGGCCGGACAAGCATCTCCTTCATTTTGAAGAACGTTGGGAGGGCGTACGTGGCGCTTTTGTCATACGCGAAGGCGGCCGGGTTGACAATCTGCGAATATTGCTTTTAGATGATGTTATGATGTCGGGAGCGACGCTGGACGCATGTTCTCGTGCGTTACGCGAAGCAGGCGCCAAATCGGTTGCCGGACTGACCATCGCCCGGGCCGTGCGGCAAGGTATCCCGGTCAGAGAAAGCTTTTAGCCTGAAGGGCGCGCGATGAGCGCAAGACGACCAGAGGCGGTCGATCCCCGGGGGCGATACGTCCCCGAAGCGGGCGGCGTGCTTGTGCCCGGTGCTTCGGGGAACCCTGCAGCACGCCACGTCCACAGCCTCACTCCCCGCCGTGCTTCCCTGATGCAGGAACCTGTCCTGGTCCTGAACGCTACCTACGAGCCCATTAACGTGACCGCCGTGCGCCGCGCGATGGTACTGCTCTTGAAGGGCGTGGCCCAGGCGGAAGAAGTTCACAATGCGGAGGTACATTCCTCTGCCCATGCCCACAAGGTTCCTTCGGTGATCCGGCTGCTGGCTTACCGCCACATCCCCCAGCAAAGCCGGGCCCTTTCGCGAAAAAATATACTGCTGCGCGACCGGAATACTTGCCAGTTCTGCGGAAAGATTTTCCCTAGCTCCGAGCTGACGCTGGATCACGTGATGCCGCGTTCGCGCGGCGGCCGCTCCAGTTGGGAAAACCTGGTGGCTTGCTGCTACCGGTGCAACAACGACAAGGGCGACCGGACGCCCGAAGAGGCCGGGCTGAAGCTCGCGCGGAAACCGCGGCCCTTTACGCTGCACACCTCGCGGCAATTGATGAGATTGATCGGCCATCGCGACGAAAGATGGCGTAAGTATCTGTTTTATTAAAACTTACGCCCTAGTAGAAAAAAATCCCGCCGGAAGTAACTTCTAGGAAACCTTTTTTCCTGGGGCGCATCTAACTTTGTAACAACCACTTCGAGGACACACCCCGGGGAGCTTGAGCCACTCACGTGGAGCAGGCTCCTCTCCTATTTTCAGCCGATATTTTTTCGATTGCGCCGGAAACGAAATACCAGAATTACGAATTTGTCCCGCGATTGGATTTGGGAAAACTTTCCAGAGCCGACTGTTCATCGGGAAATTCCGGAAATACCTGATAAAGCTGCGTGACCTTCAGAATCTCTTCCACCTTCGGCGCAAGCCCCACCACTTTCATCGCCCCGCCTTTTTTGACCACCGCAAGATAATTGCGCACCAATTCGCCGATTCCAGAGCTATCCAGGTAGTCCAACCCTTTCAGGTTCAAAACGATATTGTTCTCGCCTTGGCGAAGCAGACGTTGAATGGCATCTCGAAAGGCCTGGCCCTCGAAAGAGGTGAGCCGGCCGCTGACTTCCATAAGTGTTACTTTATCGGCTTTGCGAATCTGGATGGTAAAGCTCAAGATCGGGTCCTTTTGGGCGAGAGGGGATGATTCTACCTTGAAATGCGAGGAAGGCAAGAGCCGAAGAAGAATTCCCGATTTAATTTCTGTTAACGGAATTTATTGGCGAAACATTATCCGTAGTCCGCGCCGCCAGCTTTCCGCAAGTCCGACCCGAATAATCTCAATGTCGCGCGAGAGGTACCGCTGAAGGATATCGGTCGTGGGATGAAAGCGGAGCGCCGGGCCAATGAGATACACAAGCGGGGGAGCGGGCTGGAGTTCGAGCCCGGGGAAGTAGCCGTAGCGCGCGAAATCTCCCTGCGATTGATGCCAGCGGATTCGCGACCAGTAATCCGCGGCCTGCAGCGGCAGATCCACATTCTCCGTTGCTTTTAATTCCAGAATGGCCAACCGGCGATTGCGCGTGACGCACAGCAGATCCAGGATGCCGTGCTGCCCGGCAACTTGCGCGAAGACCTGCTCGTAGACGTGTTCGGGATCGAGCGAGATATCAATCCGGGTGACGTCCTGGTGAACGAGAGTCTGCATCCACCGCTCGGCCTGGGCGCGATAAAGAGTGTGGCGAACGTTGCTGGCCAGCGGGTTTCGAAAATTTTGCAGGTTGGCGATCAGTTGCTTGAATGCTGGTTCATTTTTATTGCGAAGTTCCCCCCAAGTGGAATCGCTGCCAAAGTAAATTTTATTTTCGTGCCAGCGGACAAACGCCAGGCCTCGAAAGCGCAGAACAACTTCCTGGCTATGCGGAGCGGCGTGCGCGCGAATGGACTCCGGGCTGATGGCGATGATTGGCGCAAGGGCCGAAGACGCGCGGTCGAGCAGAAGTTGCGCTTCGCGGCGCGGCACAAGCCACGACGCGACATTTCCAGTGGCGCATGGGTCCACACGTTCAAGGGTTTCCCGCTGCGGGTCGAGTTCGTAGAGTTCAACCGCGAGACGCGAATCGAGCGCGCGAAGCCGATTCGCAAGGACCAAGGATTTTCCCTTGGGAAGAATCAACCGCAGGGTGGCAAGGGCGGCGCGCTTTGCGGATTGCCGGGATTTTTCGAGCCAAAGCAATCCGTAGGTAAGGCTGCTCTCCAGCGCGTCTTGCGATTCGCCTTCGGAGAGGGCGAGGAAAGCAACGTGCGCGGAACCTCGTTGAAGAATGCCGCGGATGTAAATCTTGGAGAGCGAGTGCTCGAGATCCTGCGCGACGCTAATTTTCTCGAGCGTTTCGTCGGGGAACTGTTCCGCGAGGATGCGCCTCAACTCTTCGCAGTAGCCTTCGCGGGAAAGGTCGCGCGGCCCGGGAGCGTATTCGAGGCGCACAATTTCCATTCGCTCGGGCTTGGCGCGGCCGAAGCGCTCCACGGCCAGAGCCAACCGGTCCTGAGTATTGTCGGTGATGGCGACGACGCGCCGCGTAACATTGCAGTTTTCTGACCACAGGTGAAGCAGTGGTTTTTCCGCATCTCCGCGGACTTCCCAAGACAATGGTGCGGCGGAAGTCACGCGCGCGCCGCTTTCCCGGATTTCCACGGTTCCAGAGACGAGGATCTCCTGAAGGCTGGCGCGCAGGTCTTCCGCTAAATTCATGGCGATAGTCTAATATAACTATTGCGTTACGTAGAACTATTTTACTGTGGCGAGTTGTAAATAGGTGACCTGGACCGAAGGCTGCTGCAGATTCCAACTGGCAGGAACCCGATCGAACGAAATGGAAAAGGTGCGCCGCTGGCCGGGCGCCAGGGCGGCCGAAGGAGACCCGAGCACACTGCGGGATTCGCGCAGAACGACCTGGTGCAGGTCGTCAAAGAATTCCACGGTGACCGCTAGCCCCACTACCGTCTGCTGTCCCCCGTTCACGGCATCGGCGTTCAAAATCGTTACTTCCTGGTGGATGAAATTCTCGGCGCGGCTGAGCGCGACATTTTCGATCTGGATACTTTTTGCGTAACCCTGCTCTGCCTGGCTCATCGGTTGAGACACGCTGGAGGACGCCACGCGCGAGGAACTCCCTTGCGGGGCCTTGAATGCCAGCCAGAACGCCATGGCAATTCCTATCACCACCAGCGCGCCGAGGAGGATGTTCAGGGGCAACGGCTTGCGTTGTTCGGGTTCCGGTTGATTTTGCAAAATTTCCTGCATCAAACTTCCTTGCCGGCGAACCCACGCCCGAAAAACTTTAGCGGCCGACTTGCAGCCGGAGCACCAGCGGTTCCGGCAATTTTGCCTCCCGCATGCGTTTCTGCACGGCGCCGATGTCGTAAGGAACGCGCCAGAATTCCACGGTGCGGTTTTCGAGATCCGCTATGGCGAAACCCGCGCGCGGGTCAGTGTCGCGCGGCTGGCCGATCGAGCCCGGATTCAGCAAATAGCGTTTTGCATCTTCCAGGCGCAGGGCACAATGCGATTCGTTGCTGCGCGGGTGAAGAGCGAGCACTTCGAGTTCGGGATCCTCATAGGAAAACCCGCCTTGATGATGCGTGTGGCCAAAGAAAGTTACCTGGCTCGTGGAATCCAGCAAGCCTTCGAGCGCCTGCGACGGAGTGAACACGTATTCGTCTTCGTCCTGAAACGCTCCATGTACCAGAACGACTCCTTCGGATTCCAGAGGTCCTTGAGGGAGGCCCGCGAGCCATCCGAGATTCTCATTAGAAAGTTGCGAGCGGGTCCAGTTCACAGCAGCTTTGGCTACAGGATTGAAATCGTCGGTGGGCATCAACTCGGCAACAGCTTTGTCGTGATTGCCGCGGATGGTTACGGCGCCAAGTTCGCGGATACGGGAAGTGACTTCGTTCGGATCTGGGCCATAACCAACCACATCTCCAAGGCAAACCAGGCGCTGCCAGCTTCCCTCGACGGCGCTGAGGGATGCTTCCAGAGCTGAAAGATTTGCATGGATATCCGTAAGGACTAAAAGTCGCATCCCTGGGGTTCCGGACCTTTCAAGAGTATAGATGAACCCCGGGGAGGCTGCACGCGGCAAAGTAAGGATTGCCGGAGCACCCGGAGGGCCGTGTCGTAAACGGCAAAAATGTAGCAAAAAAACTGGGGAATGCCACGAAACATTCGCCTAGTGGGTTTCGTCTATAACAGTGCAGCCGGGTTTCAGGCTGTTCGGGATGGATCGAGTTTAAAAACGAAACCCCGCGGTGGCAGCCGCGGGGCAAGTGACACGCAGTTTTTCCGGCTCTTGGACCAGGAAGAAGAGGTGTCTTCATCGAGAGGCTACTCTTCGCCTGCCTGTGTGTCAATACTCCTTCCGTTTTGAACAAGTCTCGGTTGACTCGCTCCTCGAAAGGAAAGACACACATGAAAAGCAATTTGATGATCCGCAGTCTGGCTCTCGCCGCCGCTCTGGCGCTTACGGTTCCCGTTTTCGCCAAGCCGGTCGCAAAATCCCTTGCAGTTTCCCATTCCGTAAAGTTCGGCAAAGTGGATGTGAAGGCCGGCGATTACCGCGCCATGATTGACGACAACCACATCACGCTTCTCAACGGCAAGAAAGTCGTCGCCGAATCCGCCGGACGCTGGGAAGACCGCAGCCAGAAGTCGCCCTACACCGTGATCGTCTCCAACGAAGACGGCCGCGTGTTGGAACTCCGCTTCGAAGGCAAAACCCAAGTATTTGTTCTCTCCGAGTAAAGGGGAGGCTACGTGAACTTTCCTGACACGATGCGAGGGGAGCTGTCTGCCATGGCAGCTTCCCTCCTCGTTCTCCTTTCGGGAGAACTTTTAAAGTGGCAGTTCCCGGCCGTGGCTGCCGGGGAGAAGTTGGCTGCACTGGTATCGGCCTTCAACATAAAGATCCCGCAATCCGCATTGGCCCCACTGGCCCCATTGGCCCCGTCGGCCCCGTCGGCCCCGTCGGCATTGATCCGCCGCTAGCGGATCAGCATGCAATCCCCGTAACTATAAAAACGGTAGTGTTCGGCGACCGCGTGGCGGTAAGCCTTCAGGATATTCTCGCGCCCGGCGAAGGCCGCAACCAGCGCTAGCAGCGTGGATCTCGGCAAGTGGAAGTTGGTCAGCAGTTTGTCCACTACGCGAAATTCGCTACCTGGAAGCAGAAAGATCTGCGCTTCGGCTCGGCCGGCGGCAGGCAAAGTTCCCTGCCCAACCGCGACGCAGCGAGCAGCCGCATCTTCCAGCGCGCGAACCACGGTTGTCCCAACCGCAAGGACGGGGCGGGAATTGGATTTCGCCTCGCGAATTTTGCTGGCCGCTTCGAGAGAAATTTCGTACCCCTCGGAGTGAATCTTGTGCTCCTCAAGCGTTTCCGTGTGCACCGGCTGGAACGTCCCCAGCCCCACGTCCAGCGTGATTTCACAAAGCTCGCAGCCCTTTGCCCTCAGCTCCCCCAAAATTTCCGGCGTGAAGTGAAGCCCCGCCGTCGGAGCCGCGACAGCTCCTGGCCTCCGCGCGTACACGGTCTGATACCGCTGCCGGTCGGCCGCTTCGTCCGGCCGGTCAATATACGGCGGCAGTGGAACGTGCCCAAGTCGCTCCAGATTCTCATCAACGGGAAGACGGTTATGCGCGGTAAAGCGGACGGTGCGAATCCCCAATTCTCCCCGTGAGACAATTTCCGCCTCGAGTTCCCCTTCCCCAAACTGTACCCGCTCGCCTACTTGCATTTTCTTTCCGGGGCGCACCAGCGCTTCCCAAATGTCCGCTTCCAGTTTTCGCGTAAGAAACACTTCCACATTTCGCGTCAGATGCTCACCCACAGTTTTATTGGATGGTCTTTGCGAGTGAACGCCCAGACGTCTGCCGAACAGCCGCGCGGGAATTACGCGCGCATTATTGAAAACGACAAGCTCATTTCCGAAAAGAAAATCAGGGAATCGCGAGAATTGCGAATCTTCCACCCCACCACTCGCCCGTTCCACAACCAGCAGTCGCGAAGCATCCCTGCGATCCAGCGGGCGCTGGGCAATCAACTCGCTCGGAAGCTCATAATCGAAGTCGTCGACGCGCATGAAGTTCAACTATAACAAGAACCAGTAGATACCAGAAAATTGACCTTGCGATGGCGAGACCGGGCAGGGCTCAACCTCCCTCAACCATCCGTAATTAACACAATTTAATCGACATAACTACTATCAAGAGAGATTCAGAAAATACTTGACAGTGATGCACTAAGATTATATGCTGTGTTCACCATAACTCATGGAGGACACCACAATGAGAGCTTCTATCAGTCGCTTTGAACCTTTTCGCACTCACTCGCTCCAGCACCAGCTCAACCGCCTCTTCAACGAGGCCTTCGAGCGCTCCTCGGACGAGTCCAGCATCACCACCTGGGCCCCGGCCGTCGATATTTTCGAGACCGAGCACGAACTGGTGGTCAAGGCCGACCTGCCGGACATCCAACCGGAGGAACTCGACATTCGTGTCGAGAACAACATCCTGACGATTCGCGGTGAGCGGAAGTTCGAGAAGAAGGTGAACGAGAGCAACTACCTGCGCGTGGAGCGTTCGTACGGCTCGTTCAGCCGCAGCTTTTCCCTGGCGAACACCGTCAACAGCGAAGCGATCAAGGCCGAATACAAGAACGGAGTGCTGGCGCTGACGATTCCCAAGCGGGAAGAAGCCAAGCCCAAGCAGATCAAAGTGAACGTGGAAACTCCGGCGATGGCCGCGGCGGCAGGCCGTTAAGTTGCAAAAGCATCATCACGGCGAGTCGCGCCGTGCGTTAGCATACGGGGCTGGCCGCTGAGCCAGCCCTTTTTCTTAAAGCTTTAAATTTGCGGGGGATTTATGTTGCGTTTCGACAAGATGACCGTCAAGGCCCAGGAGGCCGTGCAGGAATCGCAGGAAATTGCGGCCCGGCACCAGAACCAGTTGATTGAGCCGCTGCACTTGCTGGTTGCGCTCGTGGAGCAGAAGGACGGCGTGGTGCCCCCGCTGTTGGCCCGGCTGGGCATTCGCAACGAATTGCTGATGCAAGACGTTGACCGCGAAATCAGCCGCCTGCCGAAGGTGCAGGGATTCGGCCAGCACAACATGAGCCGCGCGCTGAACGACGTGCTGGAGCGCACCTTTGATGAAGCCGAAAAATTCAAGGACGAGTACGTCTCCACCGAGCATTTATTCTTGGCGATTGCCGCTGCGGAAAGCGATCCCGCGGGGCGGTTGCTGAAGAAACATGGCGCATCCCACGAGGCGATTCTGCAGGCGCTGGCCGGAGTTCGCGGCAGCCAGCGGGTGACTTCTCAAAATCCGGAAACCACCTATGCGTCGCTGGAGAAGTATGCGCGCGACCTGACGGATTTGGCGCGGCGGTCGAAGCTGGACCCCGTGATCGGGCGCGACGAAGAGATTCGCCGCGTGATGCAGATTCTTGCTCGGCGCACCAAGAACAATCCCGTGCTAATCGGCGAGCCCGGCGTGGGGAAAACCGCCATCGTCGAAGGCCTGGCGCAGCGCATTGTGTCCGGCGACGTGCCCGATGTTTTGAAAACCAAAAAGCTGGTGGCCCTGGACATGGCGGCGCTGGTGGCGGGCGCGAAGTTCCGCGGCGAATTTGAGGAACGCCTGAAAGCCGTGCTGAAGGAAGTTTCCGAAGCCGACGGGCAGATCATCCTGTTCATCGACGAGCTGCACACCCTGGTTGGCGCGGGGGCCGCCGAAGGGGCGATGGACGCCTCCAACATGCTGAAGCCCGCCCTGGCGCGCGGCGAATTGCGGGCCATCGGCGCCACCACGCTCAACGAATACAAGAAATACATCGAGAAAGATCCGGCGCTGGAGCGGCGCTTTCAGCCGGTGCTGGTTTCCGAACCAACCGTGGAGGATACGATTGCGATTCTGCGCGGCTTGAAAGAACGATACGAAGTACACCACGGCGTGCGCATCAAGGACGCGGCGATTTTGGCCGCGGCCACGTTGTCCCACCGCTATATTTCCGACCGCTTCCTGCCCGACAAGGCAATTGACCTGATCGATGAAGCCGCCGCCAGCCTCCGCATGCAGATCGATTCCCTGCCGACGGAGATTGACGAAATCGAGCGGCGCATCATGCAACTGGAGATCGAGCGGCAGGCGCTGCTGAAGGAGACGGATGCGCACTCGGTGGAGCGGCGCAAACAAATCGAAAAGGAATTGGCAAAGCTGAAGGAGGATTCCAGCGGGCGCAAAGCACGCTGGCAAGCCGAAAAGGAAGCGATCGGTAAAATCCGCAAGCTGAAAGAACAGATCGAGCAGTTGAAAGCGGAAGCGGAACGCTACGAGCGCGCCGGCGACCTGGCCAAAGTTGCCGAAGTCCGTTATGGAAAGATCGCGCAGGCCGAAAAGGAGCTGAACGCGGCGCAGGAGCGTTTTGCCGCGGTGCAAAAAGACTCGCCGATGCTCAAGGAAGAGGTCGACGAGGAAGATATCGCGAAACTCGTAAGCAAGTGGACCGGAATTCTCGTCGGACGCCTGCTCGAAGGCGAAGCCCAGAAGCTGGTGCACATGGAAGAGCGGCTGCGGCAGCGCGTGGTTGGCCAGGATGACGCGCTGGGCCGCGTGGCAAACGCGGTGCGGCGCAGCCGGGCCGGGCTTTCGGATGCCAAGCGGCCGATCGGTTCGTTCATTTTCCTGGGGCCGACGGGTGTCGGCAAAACCGAGCTGGCGCGCGCGCTGGCGGAATTTTTGTTTGACGATGAAAAATTAATGATCCGGATTGACATGTCCGAGTACATGGAGAAGCACACCGTTTCGCGCTTGATCGGCGCGCCTCCGGGCTATGTTGGCTACGAAGAGGGCGGACAGTTGACCGAGCAGGTTCGGCGGCATCCGTATTCGGTAATTCTGTTCGACGAAATCGAAAAGGCGCACCCCGACGTTTTCAACGTGCTCCTGCAGATCCTGGAGGACGGGCGGCTGACGGATGGGAAAGGCCGCACGGTGGATTTCCGGAACACGGTGCTGGTGATGACCAGCAACGTGGGTTCAACGGCGATTTTTGAGCTGTCGGAAAAGGATCCGGAGAAAGCGCGAAAGGAAGCGATGGATGCGTTGCGCGCGGCGTTCCGGCCGGAGTTCATCAACCGGATTGATGAAATCGTGATTTTCAATCCGCTGGGCAAGGAACAACTGGCGCGGATCGTCGGGCTGTTGCTGAAGAACGTGGAGAAATTACTGGCGGAACGGCAGATCACGCTGGAGATTACGCCGGCAGCGACGGAACTTCTGCTGCGCGAAGGTTACGATCCCGCGTACGGGGCGCGGCCGCTGCGGCGGACTATCCAGCGGCTGATTCAGGATCCGCTGGCGATGCAGATCCTGGAAGGGAAAGTTTTGCCGGGAGACCGCGTGCGCGTCGATCGCGACGCCCAGAAAGAGGCAATGCGATTTGACCGCGTGACGTCGAAGCAACCCGCCGCTGCAGGAAAGAAATAATGCAACCGGAGAACACGGGCTTCGGCAGCAAGTGTTGACGCTTCCGGCCCCCGTTCCCGGTCTGATATTTCGCGTGGTTGCATGCGTATATACAAGGGAAGGCTAACAACATGAAAGTCTTGCGGACTGGGGCAATTCTAATACTGCTGAGCGTTCTGCTGGTGGTGGCCGGTGGCGCCCTCGGCGGACGCGGCGGCATGCAAATCGCTCTCGTCTTTGCCGTGGTGATGAACTTCGCTTCGTACTTTTTTTCGGACAAGATCGCCCTGGCATCGAGCGGCGCCAAGCCGGTTTCCCGTGAACAGTTGCCGCGGTTGTATGACGTGATGGAGCGCCTGGCGGCCAAGGCCAATATTCCGGTTCCGAATCTGTACGTGGTGCCCGACGCGGCGCCGAACGCGTTCGCGACCGGGCGCAACCCGAATCACGCGTCCGTGGCAGTCACCCAGGGTTTGCTGGAGATCATGACCGACGACGAACTGGAAGGCGTGATCGCCCACGAGCTTTCGCACGTTCGAAACTACGACATCCTGACCAGTTCAATCGCAGCCACAATTGCTGGTGCGATTACCTACATGGCCTCCATGGGAAAATGGGCGTTGATTTTTGGTGGGTTCGGAAGAGACCGGGATGACGAGCGCGGTGGCGGGGGATTGTCCGCCCTGCTGATGATTTTCCTGGCGCCGTTTGCCGCGCTGCTGTTGCAGTTGTTTTTGTCGAGGACACGCGAGTATGCGGCAGACGAAACCGGCGCGCGAATGGTGGGACAGCCCTACGGTTTGATCAGCGCGCTGGAAAAACTGGGAAAGTACAACCGGCAGATTCCCACCTCGGCGATTTCGCCCAGCACCTCTTCCCTCTGTATCGTAAAACCAATGTTCGGCGGAGAAACCCTCTCAGCGCTCTTCAGCACCCACCCGCCGCTAGAGGATCGCATCGCTGTACTCAAGCAGATGGTCCACACACCACTTCGGTAGGCTATTTGACCCAAGACGGATACCCAAGCATCTAATGCGGGGTAAAGTTTTCCCTTAGCTACGGCGCGGGAATCGCGTATTAGACCCCTGGATACAGATAATTTACTGAAGGTAAATGGCTTAGGGTATTGAATGGGTTGCGAAGAACTTTGGCTAAGCAGGTGCACTGGTAATTCTACCAGTCCGGGGGGATTGAGCAGGAATCTGGGGGACATTGGTATGAGCTGCAGGGACACTATCCATTTGATTTGCATGTACTTAGAAGGAAAACTTTCCACAAGCGTGCAAGGAGAGATCGAGCACCATCTGCGCGAGTGTTCGGATTGCCGCCTCGTGCTGGACGCTGCCACAACCACCCTCGATCGCTATTTTGGTCTGCCGAAACCGGTTTCTGACTCGCAAGCAGCGTAAATTTCATATTTAACTCTTTTAAAAAGATACGTTTACGGGCAGGAAAGGTGAATACCTTCCTGCCCGAAATTGTTTTTACCCTACCCAAAAATCAGGCGTTCGCCGGATTGATGCTTCTGTAAAAATTGCGCTAGCGGGGTCGAACCTGTAATCTTTACTGGTACTAGAACTTTTGCCGCCCCCCCTCCCCTCCCTCCCGAAAAAACTCTAACTCAATGACTATCAGCATCTTGTACGCCGCCCCAGTTACCGCCGGACTTTGGTTCTGGGAGTGCCCTTCTACTAGTTCAAGCGGCGGGACCGCCGATAAAAGGAGACGACGTACATGAGCGAGTTTCAGGAAACCACTACGCAGGCAGCGGCACCCCGGTGGGTAGGCCTGGCCATCGCGGCTTTGGGGGCGACTTCTCTACTTGGCATTGGAATCGGCTGGAGCGCGCTGAATCAGGGCAAGCAGACTGAACAGAACGTGCAAGCCTCGGTGAAACAACAGAGCGACGCGCTGATGCAACGCCTGGCAAAGTCCGACGACGAGAACCAGCAATTGCAGAGCGACTTGAAAGTCGTAACCAACAAATTGAACGTGACCCAGGAAGAGCTCGACCGCGCTCGGAAGATGACCAAGTCTTCGGTCGTTGCCTACAACAAGAAGCTTTCCGAGGTGAACACCCAACTCGGCACGAAGGCAAACATCGAGGACGTAAACAAGCTGAGCGGCGACGTCTCCGGTGTGAAGAACGACCTGGATGAAACCAAGGGCAAGCTGGATCGCGCCACTGGCGATATGGGCGTGATGAGCGGCCTGATCGCGCGTAACCACGACGACCTGGAAGACCTGAAGCGCCGCGGCGACCGCAATTATTTCGAATTCACCATCCAGCGCGCCAAGAACCCGCAGCACGTCGGGCCGGTGGCCATCGCGCTGAACAAGACAGACTCCCGCAAATCGAAGTACACGATCACGGTTCTGGCCGACGACAAGTCCATCGAAAAGAAGGACCGCACGGCCGGCGAGCCAGTGCAGTTCTACGTGAAGGGCACGGGACGCATGTCACCTTATGAAATCGTGGTCTTTGACGTGAACAAGAACGCGATCACAGGCTACCTGTCCACGCCGAAGTCGGCGGGCGCTGCGACCGCGGCCACAAACACCTCCGGGCAGTAACCAATAGCCCGGTGAACTATTTTGCTTCCTTGAGAGCGGGAGCAAAGGGGGAGGATCGTAAGATCCTCCCTTTTTCCTGTCCGGACCCGAGGGGCAAAATCAGATTACGGGTCTGGACACGTCCTTGATAGTTGTGACACCCTAAAGGGCGCCCTGACGGGGACGAAATCGAAGCTGAATTTCAGGAGGGGAATAAACATGAAAGTTAAATTCGCAGCAGGTTTAGCACTCACTCTTTGTACAGCGGTCCTCACTTTGGGAGCCGACGGAAGCTGGACAGGATACATTTCCGACAGCGCCTGCGGAGCCAAAGGCGCAAACGAAAAACACGCCGAATGCGCCGCGAAGTGCGTGAAGGAAAAGGGAGCAAAGTATGTCTTCGTCAACGATGCGGACCACAAGGTCTACGCGATTGACGCACAGGACAAAGTTGCTGCCCATGCCGGACACCACGTCACCGTGAAGGGCAGCGTGGACGGCGAGAACCTGAAGCTGGCCAGCCTGGAAATGGCCAAGTAAGCTTCGCAACATTTTACTGAGGAAAGGGGCAGGACTTCGGTCCTGCCCCTTTTTTTATGCAATCCCGGGAAAGCGGCGTAAAGCCGCCCCTACACAATCGATTCCGCGATTCAATGAACCACGCGAGGACGCGAGCCGCTGAACCCGTAGTAAGCGATATACAGGTAGCAGACCGCCGGCAGAATGAACGCGCGGTGCAGGCCGACGGCGGGCATGTCCGCAAGCGCGCCGAACATGAGCGGAATGATCGCGCCTCCCACGATCGCCATGATCAACATCCCGGAGCCTTCTCCCGTCAGCGGCCCCAATTCAGCGATGCCCAGCGTGAAGATGCTCGGGAACATGATGGAGTTGAAGAACCCCACCAGGATGATGCTCGCCACCGCGACGTGGCCGGTCGTCAGCATCGAGGTCAGAACAAGGGCACACGCGCAGAACGCGGCAATCCCCAGCACCGTTCCGGCCTTAACCTTCTGCAGAATCGCGGAGCCGATAAATCGCCCGACCATCGCGCCGCCCCAGTAGTAGGCAACCAGCTTTGCCCCCTGCACCTCCGGAAGATTCCCAATCTCGCGCAATTGAAAATACTTGATCAGGAATGTCCCGATTGAGACTTCCGCTCCCACATAAACAAAAATCCCCACGACTCCAAAGATGAGCTGGCGGTATTTCCACAAGCTGCCACCAGTTGTTTGGCCTTTTCGCTGCGCCTGGGGAATTGCCGGCAAACGCAGAAAATAAATCACCACGGCCAGCGCCACCAGCAGCAGGCCGATGAACAGATACGGCGTCTTCACCGATGAGGCCTGTTCCACTTTGTATGCCTGCAGCGCTTGCGGCGAAAGCAGACTGAGCTCCGCGGCGCTCTTGGCCGTGGTCGTCAGGATCAAGATGCCGCCGATCAAGGGTCCAATCGTGGTTCCAAGAGAATTGAACGCCTGCGTCAGATTCAAGCGGCTGGAGGCGGTGCTTGCCGGTCCGAGAACCGCCACATACGGATTGGCGGCAACCTGGAGAACCGTGATTCCCGCGGCCAGCACCACCAACGCCCCAAGAAAAAGTTCAAAGGAGGCGGCGCTTGCAGCCGGAATAAACAAAAAGGCGCCAAGCCCCATGGTAAGCAGCCCGACCACAATGGAGGTCTTATAACTGGTGGCGTCGATCAGTTTTGCGGCGGGAATCGAAAAAATAAAGTAGGCAAAAAAGAAAGCGAACTGCACCAGGCTGGCCTGCTTGTAACTGAGATTGAATATGGACTGCAGATGCGGGGAGACGATGTCGTTCAAAACCGTGCAGAAGCCCCACATGAAAAAGAGCGAGGTCAGGATTATGAGCGCTCCGGTCTGGGTCTTTTCCGGGGCGCTTCCCTCCGAAACCGGTCGTGCGGTGGTGTTTTCCATGGATTGGGTTCTCAATTCTCCGGGTAAGAGCGTGAATTCAAATGCCGTGATAGTGCCACAGAGCGGGCCGCGGGAGAAATTGTTTGTGAGCCGATTTGCCTGGAGGAAAATAGCCGGAACTAGCGCTGGAAAAAAGAGACCCCGACAGGGTCGGGGCCTCTTCGGGGTGGTTACAGCTGTGGGCGGAAATTCGGCCTAGTGCAATTCGTACACGAGCACCTGCATCGCGCCGTTTTCGGCGCTGGGAACGTACAGGCGTTTTGTTTTGTGGTCGTAGCCGACCGTCTTGGAACCCTTCACCGTTACAAGTTCCTGGGCAAGGGAGTATTTGTCAGGCGAGTCTTGATGAAAGATGAATACTTTGCCGTCGCCAGTGGAGAGATAGACAAGCTTGGTGGATGCGTCGAACGCATCGGCGTCCACACGCTCACCAATCGGAGCGGTAAAGACCACTTTGCCCGTTTCCGAATTGACCACACCAAGATGCTTGCTGCGGCAGCCGACGAAAAGCCGATGGGCATCCACGTCCATGGCCAGGGCGGTGGGAGTGCCACACGGCGCCAGCGGCCAGCGCTCCTTAACCTTCAGAGTCTTAACGTCAATGTGCAGGGTTTCCGCCTTTTCCTCGAGGTTGACGTAGAAATTGCCCTTGCCGTCAGAAGCTCCGTATTCCGGGCCGCCGCCAAGGTCAATCGTCCCGGCAAGCGATCCGTCGCTGGCGTTGAGTACGCTGATGCTGTCGCTCTCACCGTTCATAACGTACAAGCGCTTGGTGAGGGGTTCATAGACAATGGCGTCGGGCTTCTTGCCTACCTTAATCTCCGGAAAGGTTTTCAGGGTTTTCAGATCGAAGGGGATGACGGCATCCGCCTTTCCCGCGGTGACATACCCGCGGCCGAACTCAGAGGCGATGGCCACACCGTGGGCGCCCGGCGTGTTGGGGATAGTGCCCACGATGGCCAGCGAATCCGCATCCATCACGTCCACCTGGGTAGCATGAGTGATATAAACGCGGCGGGCGGCTTCGTCCACGATGACGTAATCCCAGCCGCCAGCACCTGCGACAGCCACTTTTTTCAATAGCTCATAATTCGTGGCCGCTCCAGCCAGGCAGGCCAGCAGCGTTGCGCCAACCAGAGACAGCATTAACAATCGTTTCATCGTTCTCTCCTTGAGCAACTGTTCTACCTGTTGCCGGATAAACGCAGCCTAAATCGTTCCTGAATTTTCCTTCAGCTTCCCGGGCAGAAAAATGGCTGGCGCGGCAGGATGATTCGCAATACCGCGCCAGCCTTGGAGATAGCAAAAGATCAACGGGCTTCAGTCCGCCCGCTTCGGCTACCTGTGTTCGAATCCGGGCGACCAACGGAAGCCCGCGGAGTACGTGGGCTGATAGTATTCGCGCTGGATCATGTACTGGCTGCTGCCCTGGTAGAAGCCAAACACCTCATTATTCGCGTTGAGCACATAGGCGACGAAGGTCAGCCCGTGCGACAGACGCACGCTGCCCTGCAGATCAATCTGCAGGTGGGGGTAGAAGTAAATGTCGGAGAGCGGGCCCTTGATGCCTCCCGGGGTCGGAGTTGAAAAACTTGTGCCGTCGCTGCCGAGAGCGCTGCCGTCCTGGAATTTGTACGAAAAAATGTTGGCATCGTTGTAAGAGAGGCCGGCCCGAAACGAGACGCGACCCAGATCGTAGGTCGGACTGATATTCCAGGTGTTGGGAGCGGAACGCAGGAGCCGGGGACTGTCGGAACGTCCCGGCAAATCGACCGCGCGGGAATTCGCGTAGCCGTAGTTAGCTCCCAACCCGAAACCCCTCAAAAGGCCCGGCAGGAAAGTCCAGTGCTGGACGTAGGCGACTTCAAATCCATAGACCCACCCGCTGCCCGCGTTCACAAATTGCGAGACGTCGTACGTTTGCGGCGGAACCCCTGGCGCCGGAACAAAGTTGGGGATGCGCCGGGTCGTTTCCACGATCGGATCGTATAGATTCTTGTAGTAGAACCCCGCCTGAAGCATCCCAAAAGGTTTGAGGTAGTGTTCCAGCAGAATGTCGAAGTTGTCGGCTCGCTCCGCTTTCAAACCCGGATTGCTGACCTGCGCCTGGAAGGGAGCGGAAGTCGAGTAGGAAACGGACTGGGCGATGTCCTGGGGATCCGGACGGGAAAGTCCGCGGGCATAGGAAAGCCGGAGATAAGTATCGTTCATGACCGGGACGCGAACGGAAATGCTGGGCAGCACGTTTACGTAAGAGCCGGAGTGCTTGTCTGTTACGGCGCCGGAGTTGGCGTCAAAGCTGTCGGTATCGAGCTTGGTGCCCTCAATGCGCACACCGGCGACCAGCCGGACCTTGTTGAAATCGATGGTGTTCATGATGTAGCCGGCGCCAACCTTTTCGATCAGGTCGAACTGCGCGGAAGGATCGATGGAGTGCGTAAAATCCCCGGTATTCGCAAGATAGAAATTGCGCACGTCGCCGTAGAGGGGATTGGGGCCGAGTTGGTAAGACTTGTTGTAATAATTGCTGTTGGAAAAGCGGGACGCGAAATTGCTCGAAAGAATCGTGACTCCGTCGTTGACCGCGTCGGCAAACTGCAGGGAATCATCGAATTTGTGGGCGTTCCTGAATCGACCGCCGAATTCCAGCGTCGCCAGGTGCGAACCCACGTGGTAGATCTTTCCCATCGCACCGGCAAACTGAAGATTCACCTGGGCGGTTTCCCCGCGCGCCGTGTCGATTTCGGAAAGCGCCATGTTGCCCTGGTTGTAAGCTTCCGTGAAACACGCCGGGGTCCATTGCGGGCGGAACTTATTGGCCCCGTTGGTGGCCGCCGGGTCAAACATGCATTGGCTGCTGTCCAGTGTGCTTCCAAAACTCGCGCTGGGGTCGCCATTCTCGATCTGGCGAGAGCGCGAGGCGGAAATGTCCCAGGAATACCACGTGGAAGTCAGAACATGCTTTCCGCCCACGACTAGATTGCTGATGGCATAGTCCGGGCGGCGGATCTGGGTATTAAAACTGGGAGTTGTGCAGGTGTTGCCGACATTGGGATCGGCGCCAAGGAGTGTGACATTCGGCGTGTTGTCGCAAATTGTGTAGGCCCAGCGGTCTCCAAAGTTCTTGAAGTCCGAGTACAGTCCCCGCACATAAATGCTGGAACCTTCACTCAGTTTGTAATCGAGGCTTCCGGCGATTCCCCACCGGCTGCGGTAGTAGCGATATTCGCGCACGTCCATCTGATCGAAGTAGCGCGGGCTCCCGGGTAGATTGGTCGCCTGGTCGGGGATCGGCTCGATGTCGTCAATGCCGCGGCCATTCCAGTCGTAAGACCCGCCAATCAATGCGCCGAATTTCTTTTGCGAACCGAATCGCTGGCCGATCGTTGCGCTGGTTTCCACCACTCCTCGCCCCCCGATAATCGGTGTGTATCCGCCCATACCGTTGACGGCGATCGTGGGGCGTTCGCCGGCGGTTTTTGTAACCATGTTCACGGACCCGCCGATGCCGTCGCCATCCATGTTGGCCTGCAGAGTCTTGTTGATTTCGACCGATTCGACGAGGTCGGCGGGGATGGTATCAAATTTGATCTGGCGAATACCGGATTCAGGCGATGGCACGTTGACCCCATCGAGCGTGGCGTTCGTCAGGCGCGGTTCGGTGCCGCGAACCTGGACGTACTTGCCTTCGCCTTCGTCGCGTTCCAGCGTGACGCTGGGTAAGCGGCCGAGAGCGTCGGCCATATTGGCGTTCGGCAGGCTGGTGATCACGTCATTGGGTAAAACCTGAACTATGTTGTCGGCTGTGCGTTGGCGATTGATCGCTTCCGCTTCGCCGGAGGCGCGTTCAATCGTGACTAACACGATGTCACGCTGTGAGGAGACTTCGAGTTTGACCTCCAGGGTGGTCGTTTGGCCGGGAGCGACGTTCACAACCTGGGTGAAGGCAGTGAAACCAACATAACTTACCGAGACTGTGTAGCTTCCCGGATTCAAATCATTAATGAAGTACGCGCCCTGAGTTCCGGAAGCCGTGCTGATTCTGCCGGGTTGCAGTTCGATTTCGGCTCCCTGCAGGACGCTGCCGGAGCTGTCTGTCACGTGGCCGGATATCGCTCCCTTGCCGTTCTGTGCTTTGGCACCGGGCAGACATGCAACCACAAGAATTACGGCGAAACCTAAACACTGGCGGATAAAATTCTGCATTGCATCCTCTTCTCAACCGAAAATCCGGAATCACGGGTTCCAGCGGCGCTGGCTGGCGATCAAAGCGGTGCAATCTCTCCGCGCCGCCACAAGTGTTTGGTCAGCTCGAGCCCGTTTAATTCCGGCTCAGTTAAACGAAATAAACTGCGCGGTGGGTTCTGAGAGTGCGGATGGTAGGAAATATTGATGAACAGCCAATAAACGGAAGATTACTCCTGAAACGATTTTTCCTCAGGCGACGGGGGTTTAGTTGTCGGGCTGAGATTGCATCCGGTTCAGGTAGTAATTGATCGCGGGCGTGAAGACTAGGGAGAGAACGATGGAGCTGAGCAAGCCCCCGATGACGGCGATGGCGAGCGGCTGAAGCATTTGGGAGCCGGCGCCGATCGCCAGGGCCAGGGGCAGCATGCCTGCAATAGTGGCGAGAGCAGTCATCGCAATGGGCCGCAGCCGCCTCCGCCCCGCCTGGATCATGGCTTCCTCAGGGCTGAAGCCGAGTTGGCGGAATCGCTGGTCGGCGTCGAGCAGCAGAATGCCGTTCTTGGCTACGATTCCGATTACCATGATCATGCCCATGAACGAGGCGACGTTGAACGTGGTGACGGTCACCAGAAGCGCAAGAAAGCCGCCGAACGTCGACAATAAGGCCGAGGCCAGGATCGCGATCGGCGCCGAAA
>DATLVJ010000346.1:0-14277 GCA_035577585.1 Candidatus Limnocylindrales bacterium | reverse complement strand
GACCCTGGCCGAGCAGCGGGCCGACGACGATTTTTGTGAGCGTGCTTTTGTGAAGCCTGGCGTGATCGAGGACAAGCATCTGCTGGATGAGGTCGGGGCGATTCAGCAAGACACGGCTGAGGCGCAGGACAGGGATGCTGACGATGTCGCCATATTCGCGGGCGAGACGCTGCAAAGTGCCAAGGGCATCGTTGCGGATGTCGAGCGCCAGGCCGAGGATGGGCAGTCCCCTAGGCCCGGGCGGGGTGTGCGTTCCTGGCGTGGTCATTGTTTCCGCGTAAGGATCACTTTATCCACGCGTAGTAGGCGACGTAAAACCAGCTGAAGATACCGTGAATGATCATCCAGAGGATGGAGTGATGAACGCTCCAGGACAATGTGATCGAGAGCATACTGCCGAATCCCCAAACGCCGACGCCTGCTGAACGCCCGCCACCGCCGTTGCTCATCGGAGTGCTCCTTCGGAAAGAAAATGTGCGCTGCCAGTGTAACCCGATGGACGAGATTGTCGCGCGAGGAAAGACGAGAGGCAAAATCTTTCCTCGGGTTTCGAGTGGAGAGAATGTGAGGAACCAACAAGCTGTTGGCTGAATTTCAGAAGGAACTTAGCGCGGGAGGCGGGGCTGGGAGGCGCCCGTTATTTCACTACAAGGTGGAACGAAGCGGAGTGACTGAGGCTGCCTGAGGTACCGGTTACCGTGATCGTATAGGGCCCCGCTGGAGTGCCCTGCACGGGCGGTGGGGGACCGGAGCCGGTTCCCGAAGTGCAGGAAACGCAAAACGCCGCGAGAGCGAGGACGGCGGACGCGCAAAACAATCGCGCGGCGTGTTGGGGGCGCCTGAATTTGTGCAGGATCAGCGCGACAAGGAGCCACGTGATGAAGAGCGGGAGCGTTTGCCACGGGAGCGGCGGCGTGACAAAGCGCGGATTGCCGAGGGACATAGAGCTCGAGCGCGTGACCGTTACTATGGAGACGGTTGCCGTGGCAACGGTTGAGCCGTTCATCGGGGAGGATGCGGGCGCGACTTCGCAAGTGGAGTTCATCGGCGCTCCCGTACACGTCCACGTAATCGTCTGATTAAAGCCAGCGTCGGGAGCCGCGGATACGGAGAAGTTTGCGGTTTGCCCGGCGGTGATTGTTGAGCCAGATGGCGCATCGGCAACGCTGTAGTCCGGGGAGCCGGAGCCCAATGGCAATGCAGTGAGGGCCATGAGCAGATCCAGGCGGCCGTTACCCATGTCAGAGCCGACGAATTGCGCGTGGGCGATTGCGGCGGACGCCAGGGACTGGTTGATGTCCGTGCGCAACGCTCGCAAGAGAGCCGCGCCACCGGAGACGAAAGGCGCGCTGAAGGAGGTTCCCCATCCGGCGGAGTAAGTGCTGAAAGGGTAGGTGGTGATGATGGCTTCGCCGGGAGCGGCTACCCAAACGATGGCGTTGCCGAAATTTGAAAACGTGGAACGTGTATCCAGGTCGCTGGTGGAGGCGACGCCCATCACGTCGGTCTGGAGAGCGGCGGGGTAAACCGTTTCCATCGCGCCGTCGTTGCCTGCAGAAGCGGAACAGATGATGTTGAGTTTGTTGGCGTAGTCAAGGGCGCTGGAGAGTTCCGGAGATGGCGTTGTGAAATCAAAACTCATGTTGATTACATTGGCGTTGTTTTGCGCGGCGTAATAGATGGCGCGAAGAATGTCGGAGAGGTAGCCGGTGCCGTCGGAGCGAAACGCCTTGAGCGGTAAGAGCTGAGCGCCTGGGGCAACAAGATGGATGACGCCCATCACCATGGTGCCGTGACCGAACGCCGCGTATTGAAGATTGCCGTCGAGAACCGCGGCGGTGGATTGATCCAGAACGGCCGCGGTGGATTGGTTGACGATGGCAGGCTGGCAACTGGGACATGGATTAGGCGCGGGCGAGGTGAAATCGGTCATCTCGGAGCCGCCGGGCTGGTTGCGCGTGAAATCGTAACCCTGCAAGAGAACATTTTTCAGCGCGGGATGATTCGGGTCCACGCCGGTATCAATATCGGCGACGATTCCCTTGCCCGAAACCTGAAAGGTGTTCTGCGCATCCTGGACATGGACGATGCCGGAAGCGGGCTGGTTCGCGTAGCCGTTCCAGACCGAGGTGCCAAAATAATTTACGGGAGTGCTGTCGGTGAGGCCCGCGGGAGGCGTGGTTACAGCGTTGAGCCCACCGACCAGGCTGAGTACCTGATCGAGCTCCGCGTCCACAATGCCCGGTGTGCTGCGCAAGAGATTCAAGAAAGTGGTTTGGTCGATCAAGGAAGGGGTAGTCAGAAGGAAGACCTGATTGAGGGTGCCATCAATGGCGGTAACAACCGTGCAATTCTGCAAGACGCAGAGTTGCGTCAGCGCAGTGGTACCCAGCGTCGAGCGGACAATGAAGCGGTTATCAGCTCTGGCGGGAGCAGCGAAAAACAAAGCTAAAAGGGCGGCCGCTAGCCACAAATGGCGTTTCATGGCTGGGTTGTTCCTCCTGTGCAATTCGCTTCCCAGTGTTCTTTTGGCCCAGATTCAATCGTTCTCGGGAATCGGTTCCGGGCCATCATTTGGGACTGGCGGCGACACAAACCGCCGCCCATTCGATACCCGCGCAGACAAGTCGCAACATGCAGATAAATAAAACGAAAACGAAGGTGAATCCTAGCCGGAGAAATACGGAAATTCCCCTAAGGTAAATACCTGAGGCTGGGTTGGGGCCGGATATTCCGACGCACTCCGCTATAAGGCGGAGGAGACGGAGGTACCGGCAGCGGCGAAAACCATGGAGATTTCGGCCTGGGCGAAGGAAAGGAAGGTGCGGACGACGGCGGGGTCAAACTGCGTGCCGCTTGATTCGTTGAGGCGGCGGACAGCCTCCTCGTAAGGCAGGCCTTTCCGATAGGGACGCGAAGAAACCATGGCGTCGAACGCGTCGATCACGCAGACGATGCGGGAGACGACGGGAATTTCCGCGCTCTTGAGGCCAGCTGGATAGCCTTTGCCGTCGAAGGACTCGTGATGGTGAAGAATATCTAGCGCCGCGCGTTCGAAACCCGGGAGCATGCGCAGGACGGCCCAGCCGAATTCGGAATGTTTCTTCATCAGGGCGTACTCGTCCGCGTCGAGACGCCCGGGCTTGCGGAGGATTGCGTCGGGGATGCCGACTTTGCCGATGTCGTGGAGCAGAGCGGCCACTTCGAGATTCTGAAGCTCGGATTCCTCGAGGCCGAGTTCCTGGCCAACGCGCATGCCCCATTCCGCGAGCCGGGTGCTGTGCACGCCAGTGTTGAGATCCTTGAGATCGAGGAGCTGATTGAACGCGCAGATGACGGAATTGCGAAGAGCGGCGGACTGTTCTTCGAGCTGCTTGATACGGAGAGACTCCAGCCCCGTGGAAACCGGGAATCCGTCCGAGGGCGCTGGAGTCTGGTAGTTCGACATGGGAGTCAGTTGCAGAACAACAAGCAAGTGCCGGAGCTGGATGTTGAGCTCGAACTATTCACCCAAGCGGAAACGGCCTGGTATACGTCGAGGCGCCCGTGATTTAGATCGGGCGTGAGTTTGATGGCGTGGGAAAGCGCGCTTGCAGCCTGATTCTGATTCAGGGAGGAGGAACGCGCGCTGAGCATCAGTGCGGCGGTGCCGGCAACGAGCGGCGAACTGAACGAAGTGCCGGAAGCACTGGCGTAGGTTCCGCCGGGGAAGGTGCTGACTACGTTTTCGCCGGGGGCGGCGATCAAGACGTCCAGAGTGCCGTAGTTGGAGAAGGAGGAGCGGCTGTCCCAGTTCGTGGTGGAGGCAATGCCGACCACGTAGTTGTTCAGTGCCGCGGGATAGACGGCTGCACTGGTGTTTTCATTACCGGCAGCGGCAACGAGGACGACGCCGGCTTTGTTGGCGTAAGAGACAGCCTGAGTGAGGGACGGCGAATTGGAAGTGAGGTCGAAGCTCATGTTCACGACGTTGGCGTGATGCTGGACGGCGTAATAGAGAGCCGCGACAATGTTGGAAAGATAGCCAGTACCGTTGGAAGAGAAGGCCTTCAAAGGAAGAATCTGAGCCTTGGGCGCAACGAGGTGGACGAGGCCGGAGGTCATCGTGCCGTGGCCGAAGGCGGTGTAGTCTCCACCATCGAGAACCGCGGCTGTGGATTGATCGAGAACTGCGGCGGTGGACTGCTGGACGTAACCGGGCTGTTGATCCTGAGTGTCGGTGTCAATGTAGCCGTTTTGCAATTCGCTGACATCCAGCCATTCGGAGGCGCCGGGCTGGTTGCGGGTAAAGTCATAACCGGGAAGCAAGACGGCCTGGAGGACAGGGTGATTCACGTCGACGCCGGTATCAATCACAGCGACAATTCCTTTGCCGGTGATGCGAAAACCATTCTGCGCATCCTGCAAGCGGACGATTTGGGCGGCAGGCTGAGTCGCATAGCCGTGCCAAACGATGGTGCTGTAGTAATTCACCGGGGCGGTGTCATAAAGGCCCGAGGGAATCGAGGGCAGGGGTCGCTGCGGGATCGGCAAAAGGCGGTCCGCTTCGACGCTGACAATTCCAAGCAGCGATTCCGCCAGGTTCAAAGTGCCGTTGACGAGATTCGCGAGGAGATTGTTGGTGGAGGTCACCAGGAAGGTCTGGCCGACCTGGCCGTCCAGGCTGCCCTGCACCTGACAGTTGAGAAGATTGCAAAGATTGAGAACGGAAGACAGGCCGCCGGTGGAGCGAACGATATAGCGATTTTGAGCCGAAGCGGGGTTGGAAGCCGCGAGTGTAAGGAGGAGCATTGCGGCGATAAGGGTTAGACGTTTCATAGTTGCAGCCCCTAAAGGGTTCTCCCACAAGTGGAGTACTCGGCGATTGGCGCGAAATGACTCCCTAAAATTTTCTAAGGGAGGCCTTATCGAGCCAATGGTACGAGCCTGTCTTTCTGTCTAAACAAGCTTCCCATC
Source organism: Candidatus Limnocylindrales bacterium (assembly GCA_035577585.1). Classification (GTDB taxonomy): domain Bacteria; phylum Acidobacteriota; class Terriglobia; order Acidiferrales; family UBA7541; genus Acidiferrum. Next base: position 9,321 of record DATLVJ010000346.1, on the reverse strand, counting down.
TGGCTTGGTACTTTCGTACCAAGGTGGGAACGCGGGGAAACTGTTTGAAATGGCCGTGGTTCATGCCTTTTCCTCAGGCATACGGCCCAGCGCTTCACGAAGCGAAATCACAATCGGCTCGCCGGAAGGCGTAGCGAAGGTCACCTGCAGGTCGCCGCTGTTTTTGACCTCGCCGCTGAACTCACCAAACTGGTTGGCGACGGTGTGCACCACATCTCCATGCATGTTGGACACGAGAACGCGCGTTCCGGTGGCGACGACTTTCGGGGTGCCCAAATTCAGAAGCTGGCCTGTCACCACGATGCGATTGGCACCGGGCTTCATTTCGAGCTGCACGTCGATCTGGTAGGGATCGGCACGATAGAGCATCTGCCGCGTGCCAGCGCCGGCGGAACGGACGCCCGCGAGCATAGGCTGCAGAAAACTGTCAAAGAGGAGCTTGACCTTGTTGCTCGCTCCGGTTGCGGTGGAACCAAGCCCAGCGCCGGCAAATGCGGCCTTCGCGATTCTAACGGCGCTTTCCGGTGGCTGGTAATTCCCTTCCGCAGCCGCTGATGCCCGAACGCGCTGCCAGAGCGAAACGGTTTTCTGGCAGGACGAGCAGCCAAGACTCAGGTGCTTCTCCATCCGCTGCTGCTCGCCATTGGTTACGGCCAGATTCACAAAGTCGATCCATTTCTCAACGCTAAAATGTTCCATCATTCCCCCAGAATCCTCTTGGCATCCCATCCACTCCCCAGTGAACGGAATGAAAGTTTTACCCTCATTGGATAAGGGATGGAGGGTGAGGAAAAAATATAGGGAATTTGAAATTAGCTAAGGCTTTTGGAATCAGTGAGTTTGCCAACGAGGACGAAGGGGGCCCAGAAATACGGATGGGGATTTTGCTGGCGGAGTTGCTGCATGGCGCTTTGGAGCGCGCCGGCCATATCGCCGGTGCGAAGATATTCGCGATAGAAAAACTGCATAAGCTGGGCAGTGCTCTCGTCGTGCACGTCCCAGAGGGAGAGCAGAAGCGTGGAAGCGCCGGCATAAAACAGGCCACGTTGGAGGCCGAGCAACTCGTCACCGGCGGCAACGAAGTTCATGCCGGTGGCGCAGCCGCTGAGGGTAACGAGGTTGGCATTCAACCGGATCTGGTAGAGATCGAAAAGATTCAAGTAGCCATCGCCGAGACGGATTCCGGAAAACATGGGATTGTCCTGACGGTAGACGCCGTGGGTAGCGATATGGAGCAGGCCCGTGTGCGGCCCTTGCGCGCGGAGAATGGAAGCGGTCGCTTCGTTTCCGGTTCGGAGCGAAGAGTGCGGCAATAACGCCGCGACGGATTGTGCTTCCAGCAAGATTTGGGGGGCGCGCTCATCCGCGATGCCAAAGACAAGAGAACCGGTGTTGGGGCTGGCGGGCTTTTCCTGGCAGGCGAAGAACACCGATGCGCTGGGAGCGTAGGAGATCGTGAACGAGTCGCAGAGATATTCGTCGCCGGTCCTGAGAGCGTGGAACGGCAAGAAGTGGAGCGGGCCGTGCGGGACGATGATGAGGCGATTGCCCGGGCAGTACTGGCGGAGCGGGGCGATCAGTTCGTCGTAGAGAGATTCGAGGTGGCTCTGTGTGGCGCGCAGGAGTGGGTCTTCAAATTTGCGAACGTACTCGTCCCCCATGCGAAATTTTGAGAGCTGAAAGCGGAGCAATTGAAAGATGTGGGCGACCCGGGGCAGAACAGTGACGGGCAGAATCTTGATTTCTCCGTGGTTGAGGATGGCCGCGAGGATGCGGTCGCCCGAGGAAAAATATTCGATGAGAGTTGTATCCGGCGGGAGAGCGGATTGAAGTTTTTCGACGGAAAGGCCAGCAGGAGTTTCGAGGGTGGTGTTTTCGCGTTCGCGCGCGGGAAGCTCGCGAAGGGTTCGAAGGAGTTCTTTCTCGTGGCTTTGCGCCTTCCTTTGCAGGGTATCGAGGCGTTCGCCGGATTTTTCCTCGGGTCGGAGCTGTTCGAGTTCGATACGGTGGTAATACCAGTTGAGTTCCTCGCGGAGATCCCGGATGCGGCGGACAAGATCGCTCTGGCCGGTCTCGCCCAGGGGAAGGCTCTGGCCGCTCTGAAAAATCATTTCGATCATGCTGCGGGATTTCGCGGCTTCCATCCAGGCGAGAGCTTCCTCGGCTGTGGCGTCCGAACCGTCACCGGAAAGGAAGAGATCCAGGAGCGATTCATAAACCTGCATCCTGTTTTTGAGAAAAGAGATTTTGAGCTCTTCGCCATGCAAGCGGCTGCGCATGGTTTCGAGAGATTCCTTTGCGGCGAGGAAGGATCGGAGAGCGGCGGGGCGGTCGTTGCGAGCCTGCGCGAGTTGCCCCTGGAGCAGATGAGCCTGGTAAGCCAGGACCGGCGTTTGCAAATGCTCTAACCGCGCCAACGACAGATCGGTTTCCTTTTGCGCTTCGACGGGATCGGCCACCTGCAACGCGATGCGCGCGAGCAAAAGATGCGCAAGGACGGCTTTGCCGGGAAGCACGGATTGATCGAAGAAAGCGGCGGCGGCGGCGCAGAGGCGGCGCGATTCGAAGTAGCGCCCTTCATGGAAAAGCAGCAGGCCCTGGTACAGATCGATGAGCCAGGGCCAGACGAGATTTTTTTCCCGGCCAAACATTTCGCGGGCTTTGGTGAAGCGTTCGAGGGCCTGGACAGTTTTGCCCTGCTGGGCGTAGGCGGTGGCTTCATTCGCGAGGGTTTTTGCAGCTTCGTAACCCATGCCGAGCTTTTCGAAGCGTAGGAAACCTTCATGAGCCATCTCACGGGCTTCTTCGCTGAGGTTAAGCTCGAGATAAATATCGGAGAGATCCAGGTGGCAGAGGGCGAAGTGATAAGCGTCGCCAGTAGCTTCGCAGGCGCGGCGAGCAGCGTAGAGAGCTTCGATGGCGTGGCTGTATTCCCCGCGCAAATAGTAGAGATAGGCGATGTTGTAGTCCGCCTGCGCGACAAGGAGGGGCATGTTGTATTCGTGGCAGAAGGCGCGGGCGCGCTGGTAAGTGGCCAGGGCGCGGGGAAAATCGTTGAGGCTGATGAGGCAGACGGCCATGTTGCTCAGAACGACGGCAATGCCTTCAGCGTCTTTGTAGGGCATCAGTTCGCGGTAAGCATTTTCGTACTGGGCGATGGATTCCTCGAAGCGATCCTGCCGGTGATAGATGTTACCGACGTTTATTTCCAGACGGGCAAGACGCCAGCGATCGCCAAGACGGGAGAAGATTTCGCGCGCGCGTTCGACTGCTTTAAACGCCTGGTCGTATTCGCCAACCAGGATCATGGGTTGCAAGGAGCTGCTCAGGGTCCGCCCCATTTCCTTCCATGAACGCAGGGATTCATAGAGCTGGAGCGCGTGGCGGTGATGTTCGATAGCGGCTCGATAGTTGCCGGAGGAATAAAGAGCGTTGGCCATGGCCCGCAAGGCCAGCGCCTGGGCCTCTTTGCGGCGGAGGCGTTTGGCAATCAGGAGCGCAGCCTCGGCGAGCGAGAGCGCTTCTTTTGTGCTAACGCGAACACGCTGGACGACGAGTTGGGCGAGTTGTTCGATCGTGGATTGACGGATTAGCCTTGGGTGAGCGGCGAGAAATTTACGCCTGGCGGCGTCGGTGACCAGCAGACCGAGCTCGGCGACGAGCGCGTCCCTTGAGGCTTTGGCGCGCGTTGCGGGCATCAGTTGAACCCGAGTTCGTCGAGTTGGCGCCGAAGCCGTTCGATACATTTCTGGCGGGTGAAACCGATGGAGCCGAGGGCGAGGCCGAGTTCAGCGGCCACTTCGGCGTAAGGCCGCGAAGGCGTTTCGAAGAACAACATTTCCACCAGGCGACGGCATTGGGGCGTGAGAGTAGACATCGCTTCGCGGAGCATCTGCTCTTCCTGAGTCTGAACCACGAGGGTTTCCGCGATAGGCGGGATTTCCGGCTCGGGAGGATTTTCTTCGCTATCGCGGCTTACGATGCGCTGGCTAAGGCGTTTTACGCGGTAACACTCGTGATGTGCGACTTGCATGAGCCATTTGGGAAGCGCGCGGGGCTCGCGCAATTCCGGTAAGCGAACGAGCAACTCGACGCAGGTGGATTGAAACACATCAGCTGCTTCCTGCCTGGGCAGGTTGTACTTGATGGGGATGGAATAGATAAGCGCTTTGTATTTGTCGATGAGCTGAGCCCAGGCAGACTCGTTGCCCGAGAGGCATTCTTTCACCAGGCGCGTGTCGTTCCATTTGGGCGCCGCCTTGGCCGATGCCTGCTTTGCCGCCTTGGTGCGCGCCGGGCTCATGGAGCGGCGTTCTCCCGGCCGTTTTTCAGATAGAGCTGCTCGACATTCCACAATACGTATGGCTCGAGGACCGCGGGGTGGAAGTTGCCGACGGAATTTTTTGCGCCCGCAAGGATGTCGGGACTGACCAGAAAAATCAGGGGTTGATTCTCAGAGAAAATCTCCTGAGCTCGATCGTAGAGTTTCTTTCGCTCGCCAAAGGTGCGGGCGGACATTTGATCTTCGATCAGGCGGTCGATTTCCGATTCCCAGGGAGTGGAGGGATGCGGCTGCGACGGATTCCAAAGGTGCGTGCCGCCGCTGGAGAGCCAGACGTTGATGTCAGAGTTGGGATCGGCGTCGTAGCTGGCGACGCCCATCACACAGGCATCGTACTCCCTGGTCTGCGTGACGCGATCGAGAAGGGAGCGAAATTCCAAGGGAACCACCTGGACTCGCATGCCGAGCTGCTTCAAATCGTCCTGGAGCAGCGCAGCCATTTTGGCGCGATCCGCGTTGGAGGAACTGGTGAGGATGCTGAACTCGACCGGCTTGCCGCCGGAATCCTGCAGCGTGGATTCGCCATCCGGTCCGGTGGCCCAGGTAAAGCCAGCTTCTTTCAGCAGAGTTCGCGCGCGATCAAGGGAGCGCGGAGGATGGGGGAGATTCGGGTCGCCCCAACGTTTGTTGCCGGGAGTGACCAGACCCCAAATCGCGCTACCGCGACCCTGATAGACGAGGCGGACAATGGCTTCGCGATCCGCGGCGGCGGAAACGGCCTGGCGAAACTTTACATCGCGGAACCATTTTTGTTTGCGTTGCAAATCGGAGGAGGCTTTCTCTCCGAGGTCATTCAGATTGAAGAAGAGAAAATTGTATTCTAGCCCCGGCCCGGCGTCGGTAACCGTGTAGCCATTCCGCTGGCGGGAGAGCACGGAGAAGTTTTCGGCGCCGAGTTGGCTGATCAGATCGGTTTCGCCGGATTGGAATTTCAAGACCTGGGCATCAGCGTTGGGGACAAAGAGAAAGACCAATTCGTCGAGATACGGCAGTCGGTTGCCCTTGGCGTCCGATTTCCAGTAGTAGGGGTTTCGTTCGAGGACCAGGCGCTGGCCGGCTACGTATTCTTTCAGACGGAACGGGCCGAGTCCGGCCCACTGACTTGCCGCGCCGCTGAGGGATCCGAGCTGGCCAAGTTTGCCTTCCTGAAAAGGCTTTTCGAGAAGATGGCGAGGAAGAATGGCCATGCCGTCGAAAAGGCGTTCACCGGCGCCGTAGGGTTTGGACATTTGAAAGACGACGGTTTGCGCGTCGGTCTTTCTAACGACGATTGGTTTGCCACCGACAATCAAGAGGTCGCGTTGCGGGGCGTGGGTATTTTCGTCGAGGTAGACCTGGAAAGTGAAGAGCACGTCATCGGCATCCATCGGTTGGCCGTCAGAGAATTTCAAGCCCTTGCGCAGGACGAGGGTGAAGGTGAGTCCGTCGGAAGAAACTTTCCAGGATTTGGCGAGAGCGGGCTCGGTGAGTTGAGTGGCGCGATTGATGTGGATGAGGTCGGCTTGCATCACGCCGATCACTTCGCGGGAGCGGGCATCGGCGGCAATCAGCGGATTGAGGGTCTTTGGTTCGCCGCGCAGAGCGACGACCAGACGTCCGCCGGAACGGCCAATCTCTCCCGGGAGGAGGAGCATTTCCTCTTTCGGATGATTCTGCTGTGCGCGCGCAAAAGCAGAGTGGCAAAGAAACGTGGAGAAACAGAGAAACGACCGGACAAGAATCCGGCAGCTTACAAACTTAGCGGGGCGGTTTCTCACGCTAGGCTCCCAAGACTCCTCCTTTCTATCTTGTACGTGTCGGGGCGTTCCTGCAACGCGCTGGCTAACCCCAGGTATCCAAGGAAGAACGGCACCATGGCGAGGGCAGGCAGGTACATCCACCAGTAAGAAACAAGGACGCTGTATTGCTGGAGGTTGGAGAGCAGATTTCCCCAACTGGGGACGGGTTCGGGCACGCCCAAGCCGAGGAAGGAGAGGGTCATTTCCGCCAGGACGTAATACGGAATCAGGATCGCCGCCTGGGTCAACAGGACGCTGGAAGTCTCCGGGAGAATGTGGCGGCGGAGCAAGTAGAAGTTGGAGGCGCCGAAGCCCCGGGCGGCGCGAACGAATTCGCGTTCCTTAGCGCTGAGAACAATGCCTCGGACCAGGCGCGCGGGGCGTGCCCATCCGACGGCGGCTATGACCGCAACGATCAGAAAGAAGGCCTGGAGCGGATTCACCTTCAGCGGAAGGAAGGCGCGGATTGCGAAAAGCAGGTAGAGCCACGGGAGGGCGAGGAAAAGTTCAGCGAGACGCATCAGAATATCGTCACACCAACCGCCGAAGTAGCCGGCTGCCGCTCCGACGCACCAGCCGATGAAGAGCGTGAAAGTTGCGCCAAGGAGACCGGCGAGCAACGAGACCTGGCCGCCGAAGAGGAGGCGGGAGAATAGGTCGCGGCCGAAGGCGTCCGTGCCGAGTAAGTAGATTCGCTCGTTGTCCGCGCCGAAGAGATGAAGGCGTGCCGAGAAGAGGCCAAGCAGGCGGTAGCGGTCACCGGCGACGAAGAATTTCAGCGGACGCGGCAGTGTTGTGTCTTCAACGTATTGGTCGAAAGTGCCCGGACGCAATTGGAATGCGTAAACGAAGGGGCGAATGTGAAGGTGTCCGCGCGGGTCCACGAAATGAATGCGCATGGGCGGCAAGTAGGGATTTCTGCGGTCCTGCTGAACAGGATTGTAAGGAGCAAGAAAGCCGGCACACAAGATAATGCCGTGCAGAGCGCCGAGGACGAGCAGCCAGATTGTAACTTTGCGGCGGCGGATCATGACGAAGGACTCTCCGTGCGGATTCGCGGGTCGAGCCAATAGAGAAGGATGTCCGCCAAGAAATTTCCAGCCACAAGAAAAATGGTGGAGAACAATACGCCGCCGATTACGACATAGATGTCGCGGGCCAGGATGGCTTCCAGGAGGAATGGGCCGAGGCCGGGCCAACTCATTACAACTTCAATCAGGAGGGAGCCGCTTAGGAGTGCGCCAATGCTGAACCCGAAGAGTGAGAGGAGCGGATTTGCGGCGGCGGGGAGCGCGTAGCGGTATAGAAGAGTGAGGCGAGGGATGCCGTGGCCCTCAGCGGCGAGAAGAAATGGGGCCTGGAGCACTTCCGCGACCGCGGCGCGCACGTGGCGAACGAGAAGCGGGAGGGACGAGAGCACCAGCGCAGCAGCCGGCAACAACATATGCCACGCGAGATCGCGACATTTGTGGAGAGAAGAGAGAGATTCGAAATTCACGGAAGCCATGCCGCCTGTTGGGAACCAGCGGGTTTTTACGGCGAGCACGAGAAGGCCGAGCGCCAGCGCCAGATCGGGGATCACGAGAAGCACGGCGGTGCTTGCGGAAATTACGCGATCCGGCAAATGGCCGAGGTGATCGGCGCTCCAGATTCCAAGCGGGAGGGCGATGGCCCAGGCAAGAAATGTGGCGATGATGGTGAGGAGAAGAGTGTTCTTCGCACGGACGAGCAGCAGGGGAGCGACAGGGGCGTTATAGGCGAACGAAAAACCCATCTGGCCGTGGAGAACGGAATTTAGCCAGGATGCGTAGCGGATAGGGAGCGGCCGATCGAGTTGATACTGGGCGCGCAAGGCCACGAGAGTTTCCGGCGCGATCTGCGGATTGAGGCGCATCTCGTCGAAATAGTTGCCGGGGGCGAGCGTGGTGAAGAGAAAAGCGAGGATGGATACACCAATCACCAACAGGAAGGCGTGCAAAAGGCGGCGGAGGAGATAGCGCATCACGGTTTTGTCGCCGGCCCTGGGGCGAGAGAAAGTTTCGGCACGGCGGCGAGGAGTTGCCGCGTGGCTTCGTGGTTGGGATTTCGCAGGATTGCCGCGGAGGGAGCGTGTTCGACGATCCGGCCGTGGCTCATCACAATTATTTCGTCGGCGAGGTGAGCGGCCATGGTGAGGTCGTGGGTGATGAAAAGGAAAGCCATGCCGTGAGAGCGTTGGAGTTCCAGGAGTAGATTGGCGATTTGCGCCTGAACGGAGCAATCGAGGGCGGAGAGTGCTTCGTCGAGGATGAGAATTTTGGGATCAAGGGTGAGCGCGCGGGCGATGGCCAATCGCTGGCGCTGACCGCCGCTTAACTCCACGGCGGGACGTTCAGCCATGTCCGCGGACAGGCCGACACGCTCGAGCAAGGAGAACACTCGCAGCATGCGTTCCTTGCGGCCGAGTTTCCCCTGAACGACCAGCGGCTCAACGACTATGTCGAGGATGCTCCATCGCGGATTCAGCGAACTTGCGGGATCGGGAAAAATCAATTGGAGTTGCGGGCGAATTTTGCGAAGTTCGCTCTCTGGGCATTGCGCGAGATTTGCGCCTTCGAACCAAAGATCGCCCGACGTGGGTGTCTCGAGGCACGCAATACAGGTCGCGAGCGTACTTTTGCCGGAGCCGGATTCGCCGACGATGGCGAGCGTGGAGCCGGCGGAAAGGGTAAAGGAAACGGTGTCGAGAGCGAGAAAGCTCTGCGGCGCGCCGACGAGGCTTCGCTTTGAGTAGCGCTTCACAAGATTCTCGACTTTTAAGATGGGGTCCATGCGTCTGTTGATTGAAGGCGCCTCACTCTTTGTATTTGAAACAAGAAACCACGTGTTTCTTCCCCAGGTCCACCAGTACAGGGTCGAATTCCCTGCAGACGTCCATCCTTACGCTGCACCGCGGTTCGAAGGGGCAGCCTTTCCGCGGCAACGAGGCGGGCGACGAATTGCCGGGGATAACCGGCAGCAGGGTCTTGCGGCTTTTTTCCATTTCCGCGGAGATGTTTGGAAGAGATTCGAACAGCGCCCTGGTGTATGGATGTTTGGGCGAGCGAAGCACGGATTCCGCGGGACCCCATTCGGCGAGCTGGCCGGCGTAAAGAACCAGGATGCGATCGGCGAATCCGCTGAGGAGGGCGGGATTGTGAGTAATAAAAATCATGGCGAGGC
>DATLVJ010000345.1:0-4647 GCA_035577585.1 Candidatus Limnocylindrales bacterium | reverse complement strand
CGGGCCACATCGGAAGCTAGGCAATGAAATTCATCATAGTGCCGGGCCTGGGCGCCGTGGCGCTGCAGAACGCGCTGAATTTCCGTATCCGAAAATTCCGGTCCCAGATAGGAGCCCCTCGTCGAATCGCGGCGCCCCGTTACTTGCCGTTCGTTTCCATACAGGATGTGCCAAACGGCATACGCCGCCCCGAGCGCGCCGCCTGCATCGCCCGCCGCAGGCTGAATCCAGATATCGTCGAAGATCCCTGCCCGGAGAATTTTTCCGTTGGCAACACAATTCAGCGCCACGCCGCCAGCCATCACCATGTACTTGCAACCCGTCAATTCCCTCGCTGCCTTTGCAAGGCGCAGCACCGACTCTTCCGTCACCTGCTGGATCGCCAGCGCCATGTCCATGTATGCCTGGGAGATTTCCGATTCCGGCTTCCGGCGTGGGATTCCAAAAAGTTTTTCCCATTTCGCTTCGTTGGCCATCTTCAGGCCGGTGGCGTAGTCGAAGTACTCCATGTTCAGAACAACCGAGCCGTCGTTTCGAACGTCCACTAACTCCGTCTCGATCTTCTTTTTAAATTCCGACGTTCGCTGCGAATCCGGGTTTCCGTACGGCGCCAGGCCCATCAACTTGTACTCGCCGCTGTTCACGGCGAATCCGGTGTAAAAGGTAAACGCGGAGTAGAGCAACCCGATGGAATGCGGGAAATGCAACTCCTCCAGGATTTCAATGTCTTTCCCGCGGCCGCGGCCGATGGTTGTTGTCGCCCATTCTCCGACGCCGTCGATCGTAACAATCGCGGCTTCGTTGAAGGGTGACGGGTAAAACGCGCTGGCAGCGTGAGAAAGGTGATGCTCGGGAAAATATGTCGGGATTTCGGCGTCGCCCAGTCCCGCAAGTTGTTCCCTCAACATCCGCTTCATGAAAAGCTTTTCCTTGATCCATGCCAGCATCGCTGACGCAAAGCTCACGAAACCGCTCGGAGCAAAGGCGTGGTACGTTTCCAGGAGCCGCTCAAATTTGAGGAACGGTTTCTCGTAAAACGCCACAGCCGCGAGGTCCTTGTAGTTCAGTCCCGCTTCCTGCAGAACGTAACGGCAGGCGTTGATCGGAAACGATGAATCGTGTTTTTTCCGTGTGAAGCGTTCTTCCTGTGCCGCGGCGACAACCTTCCCATCGACAATAATCGCCGCAGCGCTGTCGTGATAGAACGCGGATACACCCAGAATGGCTTTTTTCATTCCAATTCCTTGTCTTTTGTTCCGGCCGTGGCAATCAGGCCTAGAAGAGAGAATAGATAAACGGCGCGATTGCGGAGCCGGCGGCGAATACCATGATCGCGCCGAAGCCCAGCAGAATAATGATCATGGGCAGCAACCAGAATTTTTTCCGCTGCTTTAGAAAACCCCACAAGTCTTTCAAGAATTCCATGTTCGTTTCCTCCGTTCAGTACGGTTTTTCAATATCCTGACCGACAAAAAGATGGTTTCTGACCGTCATTGCCGATTTCTCACTGCCCTTGAATGCCCGCAGCTGAAGCGAATCTTTTCCAAAAAGCCGCCGCAACACGCCAATCGGAGTCACCAGGCCAAAAAACAAAATCGAAAGCAGGATCTTCGACATCACAGTTCCCATCACATGGGAAAGTCCCAGCCAAAGAACCGCAATGGGCGCATATATCCGCGGCACAATCATGTTCACAACATGCAGAATCGTGGCCGCGTACAACAGCCCATCCCGCCTTGTTTTCAGATAAAACAGGAGTAGCAGGAGCACCATGGCCATGCCGGTATCCCGGCTCTGGTCTTTGGTCATCTTTTGCTTGAAAAACTCCATCAGGTTCGCGCTCCTTGCGTGATGTTCCGATCGTTGCCCGCTGTATAAAAGCGAGCCGCAATCGGCATACCCTTCGTCCAACGTACCACTTCTTCTCCGGTCAGAAATTTGTATTCATCCGCATTTATCGGATGAGTTTCCACTTCGACCACATGCTGCTCGGCCAGCGAGCGAACCCGTTCGAGACGCGCTCGCGGTTCCAGAGGCGCCAGAGGGAACAGGAAATCGACCATCACGTGCCGCCGGGCCAGTCTGCTGTCCATTGCCTTGCGATACAGCCGATTTGCCAGACTTTTTTCCCCGGGCAAGAAAGAGAAGTTCCGGCGAACCATCGTTCCCCTCGGCAAAAGGCCCCCAAAAAGCACGTTCGCACAAAGATGTACGTGGTGATGCCCATCGATTCTCTCTGGGTGACGGCCATACAAACGGCCAAACTCATCCAGTTGGGATTTTACGACGTACTCAAACGTGTTCTTTAGAGCTGGATGAAACACCACGCGCGCCAGCGGGTGGCGAGTCAAGAACACGACCAGCTTTCTCTGACGTTCTTTCAGATTCGATGGACAAGCCGGATCAGAAAATGGCAGGGTCAGGTTCAAGTGCAACCCTGCATCAACTGCATTCTCGTGTGCCAATTGCGCGGATCGCTCCGTATCGGACATGAAAACCATCGCGCTGACGGAGGAAACGCTGCGATGAAGTAAGCAGTCCAGCATCCGGTCAGTCGTCTTGCAATCCCGGCCCCAATCGTCCGCATTAATAATCAGCATCCCAGTTTGACCGTTGCCCGGGACGCCCGCTCCCCAATCACTTCCAGAGTTCGAAATTATCGAAGACGCTGGCCCTTTGGGGACAGCGTTCGCATTATCATTCATTGTGCTGACGCTCTTCACTATGCGAATTCCAAACTCAGGGCGGTTATGAACCCGCCGGACTGTGGGATTGCGAAGACTTTCCACCGGTCAAAAACTTCCTCAAGCGGACCATCTGTTCGCGCCTGCGAAACTCCACAAGTTCCTTCGAAACCGGACGCTCCTCGTGCCGGATGCTCGCTACAACATACCCCGCCAGGAGCATAAGCCCTCCAAGGATGTACGGCTTCTTTGACATCTGGTAAACGGTTCGAAATATCTCCCACACCGGATGTCCGCCCAGAGCGTAATCGAGCGCCCCCACTCGATATTTCGCCGAGAGAGCGCCGCGTTCTGCCGTGCCGATTTTTCGGTGATGCAGACAAATCTTTTCCGTGAACGTCCGCGTTTTCCAGCCTTTCATTCTCGCCGTGATCACCGCCACGTGATCGATGCCTCCCGATTTCACCGGCACATAACCGCCGATCGCCGTGAAACAAGCCCTCCGGAATAGTTGGCAAGCTCCGGAGACGTGTTCAATGCTGACAAACCGGTAGTCATACATGGAACTATCTTTAAAAGGAGCGCCGACCAAGCCAAGCGTGGAATCTTCGGCCAGCTTGCCCAGCAGGAAAGAGAAAAATTCGTCATCAAAGGAAATATCGGCGTCCAGACTGCCGACAACTTCCCAATCCAGATCTTTCACCAGCGCATAACCGGCGTTGAACGCGTGAACCTTGCCCGCAAAGTGGCGTTCCCGGCGCTCCGGCATCCGGACCAGTTCAATCCACGGGTGCAGCGCCGAATATCGGCTCACAATTTCATCTGTGCCGTCCGTGGACCCGTCGCTGACGATCACCCATTTGAGCGGCTTTACCGACTGGGAGACGACGGATTTCAGCGTCAGTTCGATGAACTCCGCTTCGTTCCGCGCCGGCGTAATCAGGACGTATGTGGGAAGATTCGACATTATTGGACCGTCGCCGTGATCGCCGCGTCCCTTGCGGGAATTTGCCCTGCGCCCGATTCGGCCAGCAGGGTGGACATTGCCAGGAGCATCCAGGCCTGCGACCACCTCATGTAGGAAGTGCGAATCGTGCAGGTTCGCAATACCCGATAGTAGAAAAAGCCTTTCTCGTCCCACATATGATTCATGGCCCAATTCAACACGGAATGCGCCAGTTCGATGTTCCCCGGATCAAGGTCTTTGAGATTCACCAGCGTGATGATGCTTTGCGCTACGCAGTGGATATCAATCGGATAAGTCCGATCGTGAAAATATCGCGCAGCCCCGTCTTCGCGGAAGAAGTGCGAATGGTAAAACTCGAAACCACGCCGCACGCGCTCCTCAAACTCATCCGTTTCCAGAGCGTTTCCAATGGTACGCAACGCATCCAGGTTGTACCCGGTATGGAAATTATCGATCCAATGCTGATTTGGCGCTTCACCGTAATCCCAGGATCCATCCTCGTGCTGCCTCGAGGCCGAGTAACGCGCCACTTTCAGGGCCGGTTCGATAAACTCTTTTTCGCCGGTGTGTTTCGCAACTCTGCAGAAGAGCGCAGCGCCCAGCAAATTCCCGTTGTGGACGTTATTCCGCATCGAAGGAAGCGGGTAGGCAAATCCCGCCACGGCTTCCCCTTCCGTCCAGTAGAGCTCGCTCAGGATAAACTTGGCGCTGCTGGAGGCGATCTCAAGAAAACGCGCTTGCCCGGTCTGCTCGTAAGCATCCAACAAAGCGTTCGCAATGAATGTCGTGCAGACCAGGTTGGGCGCCCAGCGCGGAACCAGAAGCGTTCGCGTCTGCCAGGGGAAGCTGTATCCCCAGCACCAGTATTTGGCGTGCGAAGAACGAAGCAATTCCAGATTGCGAAACATTTCTGCTATTGGGTCCGAGCCACGAACGAGACCTAACTTCGAAAGTTTGAGCAAAGACATCAAGAACAATCCGAGCGCCTTTGGGTTC
>DATLVJ010000344.1:0-2088 GCA_035577585.1 Candidatus Limnocylindrales bacterium | reverse complement strand
CACGGCTCACTTTAGCGAGCTAATTGTCGCAATGAAAGCGACAATGCTGTGGGACCGCTTCTTATGAATCGCCATCCGGGGTTGAATGAAATAGGTGTTAGAGCCGGATGGTTGGTTTGCCTGGGATCGTCAGAAACTTTCGATCTGCCATACATTCTGGGTGTTGCTAGCTTCCGTTATGGCCAGTAGCCGCCCGTCGGGTGACGGGATTGCCCAAACGCTATCGCGGGAATGCAGCAGCACAGAAGCTCTTCCATCGAGCGTGACATTCAGCAATGCACTATCCCCTTTATGATTATGCCAAGCAACGAGCAGGCTCCTGGCATCTGCGGACCAGTCTACGTTCGTCAATCCGTTCCATCCTTTCACAACCAGCTCACGCGTTTTGCCCGAGGATGTGGACCGGAGTTGGATCGTTCCTTGGTTGGGGCCGTCCGGGACGACGGCTCGTTGCGAACCATCGGGGGACAAGCTCCAATTGGACGGGGGATCGATTTGCGGGGCCTCTATACGTCTCCCGCCCCTCACATCGAATCGGTACGTTTCGTCAGTATTTCCCTTGGAGATGGTGTAGAGGCAAGTTGTGGACGGCAAGCGCGCACACTGCACGTTCGAGATGCCGACGTCTTTGAGAATCAAGCGAGCAGTTCCGCCGGTTATCGGAACGGCGAAAATGGACAAGGTTGTCTGAGGGTTGGCGGACTTAGGAGTTGAAATATATAAGACCTCCGAGCCGTCTGGTGTCACTCTGGGAATTGAGAGATGTTCTGAGCTAGCGATCAGACGTTCCGCCATGGGTTCATCGGTGGCCTGTTTAAAGATCTCTGCAGTACCGTTTCGATCGGAAAAAAACAGGACTGCTTTGCTATCCGGTGTCCAAGAAGTCGCAAGGCTTGCACTCTCATCGAGCGTGAGCCGCCTCTTCGCGAGCAACTGTGTGCCGCCCGCCGCCAGCACGCCGATGTAAGTATTAGGCGACCAATTCACTCTTAGGAAGGTCAGTGTTTTCCCGTCGGCGCTTCCCGTAACTTGCCTGATCCAACCTTGGCCTTGCGTGATGCGTTTCGGGGGCTCGGAAATCTTCCCGGAGCGTTGCAGGGACACCGTCCACAGGCTTGTGTCTAGCCAGTTTTGGCGACTAACCAGGGTGTAGATCAGGCGGCCATCGGGCAGCCAATGCAGCACAGGTCCCAAGCGACCGTCGGGAAAGAGAGTCTCGGCAATTGCGTACTGCCATTCATTGACCTCAACGGAAGTCGTCGACGCGCTTGATCTGATGTAAGCGATTCGTTTGCTGTCGGGAGACCACACCGGGGCTCCCACCAGCGAGCCATCCGGCTTATCGGCCGCAACCTTGACGGGATCTGTTCCGTCAGTGCGCATGACCCACTCTTCTCGGGCAAAATGACCCGTGTAAGTCAAGTCGACGCGGCGGAACGCGATGCGAGATCCATCCGGGGACACCGATCCTCCCGAAGCGTCGTCTGCCAGAAGACGGGGCAAGCCTCCGAATATCGATACACTCCAAAGGCTAGCCTTACCGGGTTCTTCGTCCCGCGAGACGAGTAAATGAGATCCGTCAGGAAACCAGTCGTCCACACGGGCGGAGAAGTTTGGCGGCAAAGGCACGGAGTGGATTTCACTCGTGCGACTCTGTTTCAGGTAGATACCTGTGTTGTCCGTGTAGGCGAGGTATTTGCCGTCGCGAGAGATGGCCGCGCTGCTCACGCTATTTTCTGATGAATTCGAGGTCAGTTTACGTTCAACGACCTCCCGGCGCCGCGAAGGAAACCGCCACGGTGCCCACAGGAGAGCGGCAACTACAATGAGTGAGAGGAACGCGATGGCGACCCAGGGACGCAAGAAAAATAATGTGTTTCGCTCCGGAGCCGACGCGATTTCGGTTCCGCTTGGAGCGGGGCGATCGCGGCCGTTGGGTGGAGATCTTTCGTCGCCATTGCCGGTCACCCACTCCACCGGGGCAGTGAAGCGGTATCCATATCTTGGCAGAGTCTCGATGAACTTCGGATGCTCGGCCGAGTCTTCGAGCGCCTGGCGCAGCTTCTTGACGGCCGTGTTCACACCAAG
>DATLVJ010000343.1:0-6105 GCA_035577585.1 Candidatus Limnocylindrales bacterium | reverse complement strand
AAACTCGGATCGCGAAATCATTGGGGTCCGGCGCAGGCCGGCTGACGAATGCCAGCACTTCGCCGCTGCTCGGGTCCAGCGCTACTACGGCGCCTTTCTTTCCGGCCAGCGCCTCTTCGGCGATCTGCTGCAAATCGTAGTCGATAGTCAGCTGAATCTGCTTGCCGGGAATCGCTTCCTGTTGCGTCAGGCGTCCAACTTCCTTCCCGATGCTGTTCACAATCACGCGCCGCATGCCGTCCGTGCCGACCAGTAGATCGTTGTACTGCCGCTCCAGGCCGGATTTTCCCGCGACGTCTCCGGGACGATACTTGCCATTGCTCGCTTCGATCTGTTGCTCGCTGACTTCGCCAACATACCCGCTGGCATGGGCCATAAAGCCGCCGGGCAGATAGCGCCGCCGGTGAACCATCAGCATTTCCAGCAGCGGAATATCCGCGCGGTGCGATTCGATGAAGGCGACGTCGCCTTGTGTGGCTTCTGGCTTTATGACGATTGGCTGAAATTTGGGAAGCGCTCCCGTGTTGCTCAACTGCTCCTTCAAGTCGTCCAGAGAAAGTCCCAGGCCGTCGGCAATAGCGGGCAGATTTTTTTCCACCGCGGCCATGTCGTCGCGAAGCAGCAGTACGCTGAACGACGGATAGTTATCGACGAGGACGCGGCCGTCGCGATCCAGCATTCGCCCGCGCGGCGCGATGATTGGAATCGAGCGCACTCGATTCCGCTCGGCCATCACGCCATATTTATCCGAATCGATGACTTGAAGTTTCCAGAACCCCAGCAGCAGTAGCGTGATCATCCCCACGATCACGTAGGACGCGGCGGCCAGCCGTTCTTGCGGCAGTCGATTATCGTTGCGAAACCAGTACGACACGCGAGACCTGCGCGCGAACCTGTATATTTCTCAGGGCTGAGCGGCGCCCGCTCGCGCAATTTCTTTTGCTGCAGCGTTGAAGTGCGAACTCTCCGGTCGGCCAGGCTCAAAAAAAATGCCCCAATCCGCCTTTGGAAGCTCTCGAAATCGTCGCCCAGCCTCCGAATCCGTCTCATTCCGGAAGCCTTCCCCAAAGTAGCACCCGACCTCAGGGCGCGCAACTCGTCCTGTAGTACAGGTAGCGGGCTGATTACTGCGTTTTTGGGTGCAAACCCGAGGCTTACTTTCTCAACAAACGGCGGGGTATGGAGCGGCACAGGAAATCAGCACCCCTTCGCATGCCTGCAGCATAACCCCATTTCCGGCATGCCGAAAGGTGCGAATCCTCCCGGCACACCGGACTGGATGGTGAATTTAGAAGCCGCCCACGGGGCCAACTAGATCGCGCATCGGGCGAACGCTATTTCGGTCGCAAGTGTTGGCAAGGCAGCCGAGGTGCCAGTTGTCCTCGATCGTCGCCAGCATCGAATAATGATTCGCGGCGTCACCCGAACTCCTGGCAAACCTCAGCGTTCTTGAAATGACCAGCGTCAACACGTGGCCGCCGCCCGGATTCGCGTTGCAGCATCCGCTGGTGTCCCCAAATCCTTCGGGGCCTGTTCCGGTGAAATCGCTTTCATCCCAGGTGATGAAGATCACGGAATTGCCCGTCCACGCTTTCGAAGTCATGATCGCGTTTACGGTGTTGAGAAGAAAAGTGTCGCCCGCGGAGATCAGCGCCGGCACTTGTGAAAAATCGCAAGGGTCAGCTGGCGTAGCGCCACGGCCGTGCATGTCATTGCACTGGTCGGGGCTAATCCACACATAGTTTGGAACGGTGTTGTTAGCTAGGTCCGTGGCTAATTGGCTGAAGTCCACAATGTTGGCCACACGTGCAGGGTTGTTCTGCACGTCCGCGTAGCTGATGAATGGATTATGCTTCCGTTCGTAGAGTTGATTTCCGCAAGCGTGAGCGAGCGGCGAAGCGCAAAGCGAGTACGACTGCATGTATCCCTTCCAGGATTTTCCGTGCGATTCCAATTGGTCGACGATGTTGGGCACGTCAATCGTGGTGTCGTTGTCATTGGCAACTCCATTGGTAGATCCCGAAGTCGCGGCAATGTAATTCGGTTGGCTGGGATGGCTGATACCGAAATAGTTCGTGGCCAGGCCGCTGGTGGCGGCCACAAAATTGATGAACGGCGCGTCCGAATTGCCGACCAGTGTGTTGTAGCCGGTGTTCTCCATCATGATGATGAAGACGTGATCGAAATCGGCGTGGTCATGGCCGTCTGCGCGGACGGGATTGGCGAGCGGTGTTGCGGAAATAATAAGTGCGAATACCACAGCGCCCCAAAGAGCCCAGGCACCGACGCTCTTGATGCTTCGAGAGAGGTTGCGAATTTTCAAGATAGTCCTCCACTTTGCGAATTGGAATGGCAGTTGTTTTTCCGGAATTCACTTCGCTGACCTTTGCAGCTCCCTGTGGAAGTGAGTGGAGTGATTCTAGGGCCGGCGGGATTCAAGTCAAGCGCATTCGATATCCTTGCCAGCGAAGGCTGCCTTTCAAAGGCCGGGTACTCTCAGTACACGCTTCCAGCCGGCTAAGTAAATGACTTCCTCCGCGGGTTCTGAATGGCAGCGGCCGGCTTGCAGAGTCAATGTCATTCCCTTGCGTGGAAACTCCCATTGTCGGTCGCCTTCGCAACCCCTCTCTTTTCATATAAATTAAACTCATTAACGCCATTCGGCGCTTTTCATTTTCTTTGATGGCGCTGGGTTCGTTACACTTTTTGATTCTCTATGTGGCCTCATTCCAACAAGCCGTTGCGGCTCGCGCTCATCGGTATGTCCGGTGCCGGGAAGTCTTACTGGACCATGCGCATCGCCGCCGCCGGCTACCCTGCGATTTCCTGCGACACGCAAATCGAAACCCGCCTGAAGCCCGCTCTCGAAGGAGGCGGCTACAGCGGCATCAACGGTGTGGCGGCGTGGATGGGCTGGCCTCATCTGCCAACCTACGCCGAGCGCGAAGCGGCGTATCTTTCCGAGGAGATTGCGGTGCTCGACGAAGTTCTGACAGGCCTCGAAAAAAATCCCGAGCGTGACCTGGTTCTCGACACCACCGGCAGCGTCATCTACGCTGGCAATCATCTGCTCTACCGTCTCCGCAAACAAATGCTTCTCGTTTACCTCGCGGCTTCACGTGATGAGCAGCAACTCCTGATTCAACGCTATCTGCAGGACCCCAAGCCCGTTTTGTGGCGCGGCGCTTTTCAGGCCCGCCCAGCAGAGGACCCGAAGGAGACCGTGGCACGCTGCTACCCAATCCTGATTGGCGCGCGCCGCCAGAGTTACGAAGCGCTCGCGCACTGCTCGCTCCCCGTTTCGGAATTGCGCGCGCCGTTCCTGCCCGAAGAATCCGACAAAAAAATGGCGGGCACCGGTTTTCTCGAAAGGGTCCGGCAACAACTGGAACGCGCAGGGAAAACCGAGAAGGCGAAACCCACTGCATGAGATATCGAAGCACAGGCGGAAAAGCCCCGCTGACGTCTCTTCGCGGCGCGGTGCTGCGCGGACTCGCTCCCGACGGCGGCCTCTACATGCCCGTCGAGATCGCCCGCCACACGCCCGAAGAATTGGAAGAGTTCCGCCGTTTGCCATTTACGGAAGTCTGCTTCCGCGTGGTTCGCCCTTTTGCGACTCCCGACGTGCCGGAAGAAATGCTCTGGCAAATCGTCGCCGAGGCCATCAATTTTCCGGTCAAGCTGGTTTCGTTGTCGCCCGCCCTGCACGTCCTTGAGTTATTTCACGGCCCCACGCTGGCCTTTAAGGATTTTGGCGCGAGATTTCTGGCCCGCCTGATGGGATATTTCGTCCGCGGCGAATCCCGGTCGCTCACCGTGCTGGTGGCGACCTCGGACGACACCGGCAGCGCGGTGGCCCACGGTTTTTTGTGCGTGCCGGGAATTCGCGTGGTGATTCTTTACCCTTCGAAGCGCATCAGCGAAGCCCAGGAAAAACAGTTCACCACGCTCGGCGAAAATATTACCGCTCTCGAAGTGTCCGGCACATTCGACGATTGCCAGCGGCTGGCGAAGCAGGCATTCGCGGACGAAGCCCTGAACCAGCGCGCGTTTCTCACTTCCGCGAACTCCATCAATGTCGGGCGCCTGTTGCCCCAGATGTTTTATCACGTGGCCGCTTACCGGCAGCTGCCGGTGGCTTCCGTGCCGCTGATCGTCTCCGTGCCCAGCGGAAATTTCGGCAATCTGACCGCTGGTATTTTCGCCAAGCGCATCGGTTTGCCGGTGGCGAGATTCATCGCCGCCACCAACGCCAACGACGCGGTGCCGGAATATCTGCAAAGCGGGGAGTATCATCCCCGGCCCGCCGTCGCCACCTATTCGAATGCGATGGATGTCGGTAATCCCAATAATTTTCCGCGGCTGCTCGATTTATGCCGCAATCGCCTGGAAAACGTGCGCAAGGAAATCTGGGGACACCGCGCCACCGACGAAGAAACTTTGCAGCAGATGAACGCCGTTTGGGAACGTTATCGATATATCTCGGATCCCCACACCGCCGTTGGCCTGCTCGCCTGGGAAGCCTATCGCAAGGAGCATCCAGAGCCGTCTCAAGGTCTGGTGCTCGCCACCGCGCACCCCGCAAAATTCGCCGAAATTGTCCAGAAGGGAATTGGCATCGCCCCGCCCCTCCCCTCTCGCCTGGCTGAATATTTGCAGCGCCCGAAACTCTCCCTCCCGATGTCAAGCTCCTACGAAGACTTCAAGCAGTTCCTGCTCGCCCACTGAGGTTATGTTTCAGTTACATTTATTTGTTAGTACTGATAGAGTGTCTTTCGTGATCACACGCCTTCTTGTTCTTCTCCTTGTTGTCCTGGTGCTCTCGAGTGTTTGCTCCGCACAATATCACCCCGGACAAGCGCTTTCCGACTACGTTCAGTCAAATGAAAAATTCGGGCGGAAGCTCCTCTTAGCAGTGCATGAAGCGGACCAGGAAAAAAACATAGCTATATCTCCTCTTCCGCTGTCCCAGGCATTTGGCGCGTTAAGCGAAGGAACTTTCGACAGCACCACTAGGTTCGAACTTGCAAATGTTTTTGAGTGGAAGGACCAGCCCTTCAAGGACATCGCTAGCCGCATGCTTTCTGCCCGAATCCCGAGCGAGAAGCTACCTCCACAAGACGAGACCGAAACGCGCAAACCCAGCAAAATGCCTCCAGTGATTGCCCTGCCAACAAAACAATTTGTCCCACTGTCTCAATCGACCATTTTTCTCTATCGAGGAAAAGGATTCCTTCGCGACAGATTCATCGAACAGGCGAGCCGGGATTACGGTATCCAGTTTCAAGAAGCAAAGCCCGGAGAACTTCCTGTCCCCAAGGGTCCAGACGTGCGCAAAATGTACGAACTGAAGAGTGGTTTTCTTGATTTTTCCATAACAACCTTTACGGATCTGCGAACCGCATGGCGCCATGACCTGTTCAGTGGCAGATCGCAAAAACTTACATTCACGCTGCGTTCAGGTTCGAAGATGGAAACAGACCAGATGGTGAGTAAGCTCCAGCTCTACCAGCATGTTTCTGCCCACGAATATGAGGCGGTCGAGCTCCCCTGTGGGGACGCATATCTGCTGGTCTTGGTTCCAGCCGTTGGGAAAGACTTCCTCGAACTTGAACGCGAGTTTGCGGCCGGCCAGATAAATCTGGATTCGATGCTGAAGAGCGAAGAAGGGGATGTAGCCTTACCTATCTTTCATATTCGGTTTTTGGCCGACATGATATCGCCCCTGAAGAAGCTCGGATTAAATACCCTTTTTACGGATTACAAGTCGCTCGGCGCTATGGTCAGCGGAACCGAAGGAGCACTCTTGACCACTAGCGTACAAAGAGTCGATCTGGATGTCGACACATGGGGAATCAAAGCCAGAGCAATAACCTTTACCGGAGGAGTTGCGGGCGGCGTCTTGGGAGGTGCTATGTCTCCGCCCCCGCGGCCTTTTCATATGATTGTAAATCGGCCATTCCTGTTTTTTGTTCGTGATAATGTCACCGACGCATTACTTTTCGCTGGTGCAGAAATGAATCCGGCCGCGAACTGACTGACGAGTATCACGGCAACTGCGGATTGAGCCACGTAACATTACGACGACCGGCGAAGGCGATCCAT
>DATLVJ010000342.1:0-5241 GCA_035577585.1 Candidatus Limnocylindrales bacterium | reverse complement strand
GGATCTGATCAAGATGGCGATGATTTCGATCGACGAGCGATTGAAAAAAGAAAAGTTGGGCGCAAAAATGATTTTGCAGGTACACGACGAATTGCTGTTCGAGTTGCCGGTGAAGGAAAAGAGCAAGCTGGAAAAGCTGGTGAAGGAAGAGATGGAAAACGTGCACAAACTGGCGGTGCCACTGGTGGTGGAAATGGGAACCGGCCCGAACTGGCGCGATCTGGATTGACGAAACAAGGTTCTCCAGTCCAGGCGCTTGGGAGCGTTAGAATAGTCTTAGAAGGCTTGCCCCAGCCGGCAGGCAACATTTAGGTCACCCGGGGAATCCGAATTCGCAGTGGCCGCGCACCTGCATGCTAGCTTTCCAAGGATGAAAGTGCGAGGTACCACAATGGGGCGCGACGGAAAACTTATTCTGACCCTGGCCCTATTGTGGAGCGCGGGCTGCAGCGGCGGACAATCTTCAAGCGGCGGCGGAAATCTGACGGGAATCACTGTGACAGTTTTTCCAAGCGCTACCTCTGTGGTGCTCGGGAAAACGGTGCCGTTCAGCGCGACGGTGACAGGAACGACCAGCACAACGGTAAATTGGGAAGTGGCGGGAGTGCTGGGAGGAAATTCAACGGTCGGAACAATAACGACGGCCGGATTGTACACGGCGCCAAATGCGCTCCACAATCCAACAACAGTGGTGGTCACAGCAGTCTTACAGTCGAACCCGGCAAAAACAGGAACGGGACGGGTGCAGGTGTTTCAATCGAACCCGAATCAGGGTGCGGAGAGTTTGCCGATCGAGTTGGGGACGTCCGGCGGAAATGTGGACGACAAGAGCGGCCGATTTTGCTGCGGCGGGACGCTGGGCTCACTGCTGATCCGGAACGGCAGCTTCTACATTTTGAGTAACAACCATGTCCTGGCCCGGAGCGATCAGGCGACGCCGGGGGAACCGATTTCGCAGCCGGGGATTATTGAAACGAACTGCTCGACTGTGGGAACAAACACGGTGGCGAACCTGACGTCGTTTGTGAATCTGCAGGCCCCAGGAACGAACGTGGACGCGGCGATCGCGTTGATTGTGCCCGGCGCGGTGGATTTGACAGGGAAGATACTTTTATTGGGCAGCACAAAGACGGGAAGCACGCCGGATCCCGGATCACCGCATCAAGGGAGAGGGATTCCTGCTTCCGTCGGGAAGCAAGTGGCGAAGAGCGGCCGCACTACGGGGCTGACATGCTCCACGGTGGCGGCGACGAACCTGAGCACATCGGTGACCTACCAGACGCTGTGCAATGGAGGAACAACCTTTAGCGTCACTTACAGGAATCAGATTTCGGTTTCCGGGGGAGGGTTCAGTGCCGGAGGAGATTCGGGATCGCTGATCGTGGATCAACTGACGGCGGACCCGGTGGCGCTGCTTTACGGCGGATCGGACACGGACACGGTTGGAAATCCGGTTGGCGATGTGCTGACGGAGCTGGCGGATCCAATGGGGAACCAACCTTCGTTTGTTGGCAGCGCGTCTACGCACCCGGTGATCGGCTGCACGCTGGCGGGGGCGGCGGTGAAGGCCGCGGCGCAGACCGCGACGGCCGTGGATGCCGCTTCGATCGCTCTGGCGCAGCGGGCCCGTGATTTGCACGCGCCGGAGTTGCTCGCGAATCCTTATATTTACGCCGTGGGCGTGGCGCCGAGCGTGGATCGTCCGGGCGAAGCCGCGGTGCTGCTGGTGGTGAATCCCGGGCAGGAACCAATCCCGCTGCCGTCGACGGTTGAAGGAGTGGCGACGCGGATCGTGATGACGCCGGGTCCGGCGCCGCGTGGAATTATCGATTACGAGGCGGCGGCAAGAATCGTTCCGGCGCAAGATGTGTTTGCCGTGAACGCGCTGGACGAGACGGAGTTGGAGCGCGCAAAAGTGATTCACGCCACGCACGTGGATGAATGGATGAAGCAGCCCGGCGTGCAGGGAGTCGGCATCACATCGAGCGCTGACGCACCGGGCGAAGCCGCGCTGATGATCTATCTGGTTCGCGAAGAAAAACACAACGCGATTCCCGCGGTGATCGACGGCCTGCGGACTCGGGTGCGGGAGACAAGCCGCTTTACGGCGGGACGCCGGGGACAAGAGCCGGAGCAAGGCTGTAAGATTCCTTCCGAAAAAGCCGCGACGATCAATGCGCCCCGCGGCGAAATTCGCGCGAGCGCCGTCCAACCGGTTCAATAGCGGCCCGAATTGCAGCGAAGCCACTGGGGCGCCAGAAAATCTCCCCTTTGCAGAAAGCTGGGCGTAGAATCGCTTGTAGATAGTGTTGATCTCGCTCCTTCAACCTAATTGAAACCAGGGGGACTTTATGAGTCGAACAGCGAAATTCAGCGCGGGTGTGTTGATTCTCGGGTTGGCGGCTGGATTCACGATGGGACTTGCAAGGCCGAAATCGCCGATGAATCAAGAGCCGCAGACGGCCGCCGCGACTGGGCCAATCCCGGCGGAGGATGCGGCGAAGAAAAATCCCGTTAAGCCCACTCCAGATGGAATCGCGCAGGCAAAGAAGCTGTACGGGTATCACTGCGCGATGTGTCATGGAAAAGATGGCGACGGAAAAGGCGAACTGGCGGCGGACATGAAGCTGGAATTGAAGGACTGGCGGAATCCGGATTCGCTGGCGAAGATGACGGACGGAGAGTTGTTCTACATCATTACCTATGGCCGCGGAAAAATGACCGGAGGCGAAGGCGACCGGACCAAAGAAGAAGTGCGTTGGAACCTGGTAAATGTGGTGCGCGGGTACGCGATGAAGGATGCGGCGACGAAACCCTAGCAGCTGCAGACGGAATCGGTGTTGAAGGAGAGCGCCCGCAGCGATGCGCGGCGCTCTATTCATTTTGATGTGGCATTCTAGTGGCGTCTAGAATTCCATAAGGGAATGGAGACTCACATGGCACACGCAGTGAAATTTCTTGCACTGGTGAATGATGCGAAAAAGCGGGTGAAAGAGACGAATGTTGCGGACGTAAAGCGCCGAATGGACGCGGGAGAGAAATTTGTCCTGGTGGACGTGCGGGAAGAAAGCGAATGGGCGCAGGGGCATCTGCCGGGAGCGATTCACCTGGGCAAGGGAATTATCGAGAGGGACGTGGAACAAAATGTGCCGGAGGCTGGCACAAAGATCATCTTGTATTGCGGCGGCGGATTTCGCTCCGCGCTGGCGGCGGACAATCTGGAGAAGATGGGATACACCAACGTGGAATCGATGGATGGCGGGTGGAAGGGTTGGATTGGCGCGGGGCTCCCCACGCAAAAGGGTTGAAGCGGAACACAGATTGCAGAGTGCAAAGAAGCAAGCGGCCGCTCACAAATTGGGGATAAGGTAATACTTGCGACACTTCTTCTGAAGAGTTACCATCTCCGGCGCCTGCTCCCGGCGCGCTTTCTCCCTGTGGAAGCGAAGTCCCCCCGGAGCCCGGTGGCAACCGTCCGCGCCCTGCCATTTCGATCCTGAAAGGAGTATTCACATTGAGAAAGTCATTGGTCGTGTTGTTTTTGCTTTTGGCTTTGATGCTGTCGTTACCCGGAATCTCTGTTGCGCAGTCGGACTCCCAGAACGACAAATTCGGCACTCCGACATTCGCGACGGACTCGTCCGTCACGACGGTCCCGGCGACTTCGAAGACCGTTCCCCACTGGACCTCCTCGTTTACTTACCAGGGTGTGACATACCCTTACACGATGGTGGGTGCGAACCCGGCATCGAGTAATTCCTCGACAACCGTGGACGTGGCCATCATTCCGTTCGATTTTGTTTTCCCCAACGGTTTTGTGCTAAGTGGCACCTCGAAGGTAGGCAATGTGCTCGGCTCGCCGAACTTCCAGGATGCAACCTACACCAGCGGCACCACGCAATTCGGCGACGCGGTGCAGCGCGCCGAGTTCTGGCCGTTCGTATCCGGCGCCAGTCCCAACTGGCATACGCTGCTCGATTCCACGCCGACGGTTTATCCGACCCAGGTGATTCAGGTGCCGCAGGGCCAGGCCGTATTGCTGATCGGAAGCGTTTCGCACAAGGTTTTCGCGCTGATGAGCTACACCTGGTTTTCGGATCGGTTGAATGAGGCCATCAACTCACTGCACATCGCTCCGACAACACTGCCGGTGGTGCTTACCTACAACACATTTCTTTATATCCACAATTTGAACAACTGCTGTGTTCTTGGCTACCACGGCGCGACCCAATCCACGAACGGCAACGGCAATCAGCAGATCCAAACTTATGTATTTGCTTCGTGGCCGGATCCAAACATTTTTCCTCCTGGCTGGGCGGACGTATTGCCTTTGAGCCACGAAGTTTCCGAGTGGATGAACGATCCGTTTATCCGGAACTTTGTTCCGCCCTGGCAATTCCCCGGGATTCCCGGCTCGTGCCAGGGGAATCTGGAAACCGGCGACCCGATGGAAGTCGTGGCACATCCCGACTTTCCCGTAACGATCGGCGGGTTCACGTATCACCCGCAGACCGAGGCGATATTGCCGTGGTTTACGCGGGAGTCGCCTTCGTCAGCGATCAGCGGTGCGTACAGCTATCCGGATACAACGAAGCTGACGTCGCCTTCGCAATCCTGCCACTAAACGCAAATCAAAAAACCTGGCGGCGCCGCATTTCCATTGCGGCGCCGTTTTTATTGCGTGTGCGCTGTAATGCGTCAACCTGGCTGTCTGCAGGCGCGGGCAGCAGAGCCCTGGCGAAAAAAACTGCAACAATCGGGCAGATCGATACATCTCAAATGAGTAGGTCCCAGCCGATTAGAAGAAGCGGGTTCGGCGGGCTGTGCGAAGCGTTAGAGACTTGTGGGCGTCGCTTCGCTACCTTAATTGAGAATTCACGGACAGAAAGAAGGACAGAACATGAAGAGCACAAGCGCAACGCAATCGAGTGTGGAACCGCCGGCAGCGAAGTCCGGAGATTTTGTGATTGGGGGCGACCTGCGGGTGCACCGCCTGGGATTCGGGGCGATGAGAATTACCGGCAAGGGAATCTGGGGTGAGCCGAAGGATCGCGCGGAAGCGATTCGAGTCCTGCGGAAGGCCGTGGAGCTGGGAATTGATTTTATCGACACGGCGGATTCGTACGGGCCTTCGGTCAGCGAGGAAATTATCGCCGAAGCGCTTTACCCCTATACGAATGGGCTGGTTATCGCGACGAAAGCAGGGCTGGAGCGGCCGGGACCGGATCAGTGGGTGCCGAA